>JAATEW010000060.1 GCA_015655535.1 Hyphomicrobiales bacterium
ACTGCCGCGAACGCCGACGATGCAGCAGGAGCGGTCGGCATATTCGCCGGCGAGATTGGACGCGACTTCGGTGAAGCTGCCGTCCTTCAGCCAAAGATAAGTGTTTGGATCGGAATTGGCGAGCGCATGGGCTTCGCCCTTTTCGACCGCGACGCGCAACAGCGGGCCGGGGAAGATCTTGAAGTCCACGTCCTTGTCGGGATCGAGACCTTCTTTCTTCAGAAGGATCGAGAAGAAGTGCTTTTCCGGCGCGTTCATGTCGGAGACGGCGATCGTCTTGCCCTTGAGGCCTTTGAGACTGCTGATGCCGGCGGAGGCTGGCGCAAGAAGACGCAGGCAGCCGCCATGGCCGCCCGCGACGATCTTCACGTCGAAGCCCTGTTCGAGCGGCTTCAGCCAACGTAGGGCCATGCCGATCGCGGCGTCGGCCTTGCCGGTCGCTAGCGTCTCCAGCAATTGATCGGTCGAACCTGAATAATTGATGAGTTCGACGTCGAGACCGTTCTTCTCGAAGAAGCCCTTATCCTTCGCAACCGTCACGCCGACGAGGCAGGCGGCCGTCGCATTCCAGGCGAAGGTGATCTTCTTAAGGGGTCCGCTCACGGTTGCGGCGCTTGTCTCGGCGCCCGTTTTGCAAATCGGCAGGTTGTCGAAATCGAGCGGCGCGCGCGGCGTCGCAAAGACGCGGCTCGCCGCGACGCTGAGCGGCAAAGCCATCCCGAGCGCGCCGGCGCCGGCGATCAATCCGCGCCGCGACGGGCGCTTGGCATTTTTGGCTTTATCGGCTGCGATCTCATCAAGAGGTTTCATCTCATTTATCCTTTAATTCGTGAAATTGATTTCAAGCGGTCAAACCCAGAGCCGCGCGTCCGGCGCCGGTGAGAATGCTGTCGTTTTGCGGGGAGTGAACGCGCGCGCAGAGCACGTCGCGGTAGTGACGCTGCAAAGGATTGTCGCGCGACAGGCCTGGATTGCCGGTGACTTCGATCGCCTTGGCGACGGCTTCGATCGCATTGGCATTCACCGTGAACTTCATGAGGAAGCTCTCGCCGATCGTCGGAACAGCGCCGCGATCGGTGCGCGTGGTGATATCCTGCAAGAGCACGCGATTGGCGTAGAGCAGGGCCTCGATCGTGCCCAAGGCCTCCTGCATGCGCGGCAGTGTCGAAAGCGGCGCGCCGAGATTGGACGGTGCGCGGGTCTTCAGAAAATGAATGAGCCAGTCGCGCGCGGCCCGCGCGATGCCGTCATAGACCGTGGTGAAAAGCACCGTGAGCCAGACGGTTCCGGCAGGGTCCGGCGCGAGCCAGTCCTGCGGCGCGCGCAAATCGGCGGCATGGTCTTCCGGAATGAAGACATCGTCCAGGATGACGTCATGGCTGCCGCTCGCGCGCATGCCGAGATGATTCCAGGTCTCTTCGACGCGCACGCCTTTCGCGTCATGCGGAACGATGAAGCTGCCGGTGCGCGTCTGGTCCTCGGTCCGCGCCCAGACCGCGAGCCAACGCAGAGCCGGGATGCCGGTCGAATAGATTTTGCGGCCGGTAATGCGCCAGCCGCCATCGGCGCGGCGCGCGATGGTTGCTGGCATGCCGCCGCGAAACGGTGTGCCGAGATCGGGTTCGACGCGCAGCAGATTGCCGAGGCCTCCCTCGGTCACGGCTGAGCGGATAATCTTGTCGCGCAAGCTCTCGGGGCAGGTCGGGCTCGCCAGAATATGTTTCAGGAAAAGATATTGCTGCGCCAGTACGAGCGCGGTCGAAGGCTCGCCTTGCGCGATGCGGTTGATTGTGCGCTCTGCCTCCGTCAATCCGCCGCCGCGTCCGCCGAGTTCTTTTGGCACCGGCAGCGCCAGAAGCCCCGCTTGATGCAGGGCTTCGATATTTTCAAACGGAAAGGACGCGTTTTCGTCATGCTCGGCGGCGCGGAGCGAGAAGCTCTGCGTCAGGGCCGAGATCACATGATCCGCATCGCTTTGGATGCCCATGAACATCGCATCACTCCGCGGCGACTGTGCGATGACGTGCGCGTTCCGCGACGAGGGCCTTCACGCGCGGGATCAGATCGCGGCCATAGGCGAGCGTATCGTCCAGCGGATCGAAGCCGCGGATCAGGAAGGTCGTGATGCCGAGATCGTAATAATCGAGCATGGCATCGGCGACCTGATCGGGCGTACCGACGAGCGAGGTCGAATTGCCCTGCGCGCCGGTCAAACCTGCGAGCTCGGTCCAAAGCCGCTTGTCGAGCCTCGCGCCCTGCGCCGCCGCTTCGAGCAGGCGTTGCGAACCGCGGTTCTCGGGCTCGCCTTTGTTGCGTGCGAATTTGGTCTCGGGCAGCAGCGCCCGCGCGCGTTCGAGGATCGATTGCGCTTTGGCCCAGGCGGCCTCTTCCGTTTCGGCGAGAATCGGGCGCAGCGACAGGCTGAAGCGGATCTGCCGGCCGAAGCGCGCAGCTGAGGCGCGCACGCGCGCGATCGTCTCGCGCACCTGATCGAGCGTCTCGCCCCAGAGCGCATAGACATCGGCGTGCTCGCCCGCGACCTTGATCGCGGCATCGGACGAGCCGCCGAAATAGATCGTGGGATAGGGCTTTTGCAGGGGCTTCACCTGCGAGAAGGCCTGCTCGAAACGGTAATAGGTGCCATCGTGATCGAAGGGCTTTTCCTCCGTCCAGGCGCGGCGCAGGATGGAGAGATATTCACCCGTGCGGTCATAGCGCTCGTCCTTGCCGATGAAGCTTCCGTCTTGGCGCAGCTCGGCATCGTCGCCGCCGCTGATCGCATGGAGCGCGACGCGCCCGCCCGTCAGGTGATCGAGCGTCGCGAACTGGCGGGCTGCCACGGTCGGCGCGGTGAAGCCCGTGCGATGCGCGATCATCAAGCTCAGGCGCTTTGTCACGAAAGCCGCGTAGGCGGCGATGATCAGGGCATCGGGGCTTGTCGCATAGAAGGGGATGAGCGCGCGGTCGAAGCCGGCGTCCTCATGCGCTTTTGCGAGCCGCTCGATATAGGGAATATCGACGACCGGTCCCTGCGGCGCATGGATTTCGGAGAAAAGCCGCGTCCAGAAAAAGCCGATGAATTCAAGAGCGGGCGCGGGATCATGCGCCGCGCTCGCGAAAGGCGGGTTGCCGGTGGATATGCTGCTCATGAGACCCTTCAGCTTTCGCGGCGGCGAGGCGTAGCTCACCGGCAAGGTGCCACGGTTAGCGGAATGGTCAATAAGAATTATATTCTATATGAAGTATGCTTCCGGGGATAAAATGCGCCCATCGCGGACGGCGGGGAAATCCCCTTCGCTGGAAGAATAATTTTCTTCAAAGTGCAGGGCTCATAAGAAAGAGTATTCGCTTACATGGGGGCAAAGAAGGAAGCGAATTTCCAATTCTTCCGTTCTCTTGAGGACATCGAGGCGATATGCGCGCAACGTCGTTGCTTCCGGTTGCGGCGGGCCGAGGCAAAGGTCTTCGCAAATCCGATTCGGGCGCAGGATGCCGGCGAGATTTCGCAATGTCTGACCGCCTGCGCCAAATCCGACAAGCCGTGCCAGGATTGTTGCGTGCCGGCATCAGCCATCATCGTCACCGGCCGGGCATGTCTTGAGACCTGCCGCTTCACGGCGCGCGCGCCTGACCAGATGGTCAATCTCAAGGCCTGCATCGGCGCGTGTCTCGATCAAAACGCCGTCAGCCAATAGGTCTTCGTAGCTTTACACGATTCAGATGCTTCGCGGCGGAGGCGGCCAAGCGTTTCCGATTTTTTAATCGAGCTCTGGCGCCGCCGCCGGTGCTGCAACTAATTGCTGTTAAATTCCGTGGTTCCGGGTCAAATCCAAAGCCTGGAAAGGACTAGCGATCATGAATGATCTTCCACGTACGGCTGAGGCCGAAGCCATATTCGATCGCGCTGCCATGCCGCAGGAAGTCGTTCTTACGGCCGATCGGCGGCATTTGCGGCTGGGATGGCGGACTGGCGAAACAATGGTACTGCTGGCCGAAGAGATTAGGCTCGCCTGCCGCTGCGCTTGGTGCAGCCGGGCTCGCATCGACGGAACATTTGCCGAAAATTTTAAGGATGCCACGATCCAATCCCTCGAACCGATCGGCGATTATGCTTTGAATATCGGTTTCACGGACGGTCATGCGCGCGGCGTCTTTCCTTGGACCTATCTGCGCGCGATCGGGTTTCTTTGCACGGGTGACGGATCATCAGAATGAATGCAAGCGATATCAAGAGCGAGATAATCGAAACCGACCTCCTCGTCATCGGTGGCGGAACCGGCGGACCCATGGCGGCGATCAAGGCCAAGGAGCAAAATCCTGACCTGCGCGTTGTCTTGATGGAAAAGGCCAATGTCAAACGCAGCGGCGCCATTTCCATGGGCATGGATGGGCTCAATAATGCGGTCATCCCCGGCTACGCGACGCCCGAGCAATATGTGAAGGAGATCACCGTCGCCAACGACGGGATCGTCGATCAGAAGGCCGTCATGGCCTATGCCCAGGGCAGCTATCCGATGATCCGCGAATTGGATCGCATGGGCGTCAAGTTAGAGAAGGACGGCTCCGGCGAGTTCGATGTCCGCAAGGTCCATCATATGGGAAGCTATGTGCTGCCCATGCCAGAAGGGCATAACGTCAAGAAGATCCTCTACCGACAATTGAAGCGCAATCAGGTCGCCATCACCAATCGCTATATGGCGACAAGGCTTCTCAAGGACGCCAATGGCCGTATCGCCGGCGCAATCGGCGTCAATACGCGCACCAGCGAATTTCTCATCATCCGCGCCAAAGCCGTGATCCTGGCGTGCGGTGCGGCCGGACGCCTTGGCCTTCCGGCGTCCGGCTATCTTTTCGGCACTTACGAGAACGCAACCAATTGCGGCGACGGCTATGCAATGGCTTTTCATGCCGGCGCCGAACTCGCCAATCTCGAATGCTTTCAGATCAACCCGCTGATCAAGGATTATAACGGTCCGGCCTGCGCCTATGTGACCGGGCCTTTCGGTGGCTATACGGCTAATAACAAGGGCCAGCGCTTCATCGAATGCGATTATTGGAGCGGCCAGATGATGCTCGAATTCTGGCGCGAGCTGCAAAGCGGCTCCGGCCCGGTGTTCCTGAAGCTCGACCATCTTGCCGACGAGACGATCACCGAGATCGAGACGATCCTGCATTCAAACGAGCGTCCGTCGCGCGGCCGTTTCCATGAGCGGCGCGGCACGAATTATCGCCATCGCATGATCGAGATGCACATCTCGGAGATCGGCTTCTGCTCCGGTCATAGCGCTTCGGGCGTCTGGATCAACGAACGCGCCGAAACGACGGTGCCGGGGCTTTATGCGGTCGGCGACATGGCGAGCGTGCCGCATAATTATATGCTCGGCGCCTTCG
>JAATEW010000010.1 GCA_015655535.1 Hyphomicrobiales bacterium
GCTCATATGATCTTTGTCACTGCCGGCAGGGGCGGCGGCACCGGCAGGGGCTCCGCGCCCGTCATTGCCCGCGTCGCCCGCGAAATGGGCGTGCTGACCGTCGGCGTCGGGACCAAGCCGTTCCAGTTCGAGGGCGCGCGGCGGATGCGCATTGCCGATTCCGGTATCAGCGAATTGCAGAAATCCGTCGATACGCTGATCGTCATCCCGAACCAGAATCTCTTCCGCATCGCCAATGAAAAGACCACCTTCGCCGACGCCTTCGCGATGGCCGATCAGGTGCTCTATTCGGGCGTCGCCTGCATCACCGACCTCATGGTCAAGGAAGGTCTCATCAACCTCGACTTCGCCGATGTCCGTGCGATCATGCGCGAAATGGGCAAGGCCATGATGGGGACCGGCGAGGCCTCCGGCGACAAGCGCGCGATCCTCGCCGCCGAAGCTGCGATCGCCAATCCGCTTCTCGACGAAGTCTCGATGCGCGGCGCACGCGGTCTCTTGATCTCGATCACCGGCGGCAATGACCTCACCCTCTATGAGGTCGATGAAGCCGCGAGCCGCATCCGCCAGGAAGTCGATGAGGACGCCAATATCATCCTCGGTGCGACCTTCGACGAAAATCTCGACGGCATCGTCCGGGTGTCGGTCGTTGCGACGGGCATCGATAAGCCGGCCGACATGCGCGAGCTGAATGCCGCCGAAACCCGCATCGCCGAAGCCGCGACCCGCCTGCGGGCGCAAACCGCGATGCGGCAGGCAGAGCCCGTGCAAGCCCGCGTGCAGCCCGTGGCGCAGGATCTTTACGAAGACGAAGAGCTTGATCTGGAACAGGCCCCGCCGCCGCCTCAGCATCCAGCACCGGTTCAGCGGCCGGTCATTTCGCAAGGCGTGCAAGTTCAGCCGGTCAAGCCGCAGCAGCATCCCTATGCCACGCCCGTGGCCGCGGCTCAGCCGGTCGAAGACTATAAGCCCCAGCAGGCTTTCATCCCGCCCGCGGCGGAATCGCCCGCGCTGCGTCCGCATCGCATGCCGCAGATCGACGATCTTCCCATGCCCGCGCAAAATCAGCTTCGCGCTCAACGCGGTGAACTGCCGCCCGAACAGCATCCCGACGTCAAGCGCCGGACCTTGCTCGAACGGCTTGCCTCTTTCGGGATGAGCCGGCAGGAGGACGTGGTTCCGCCGGGAGCCTATGAACGTCCGCAGCCGCAGATGGCGCCCGTCGCGCCGCCGCAGGCCTCTCAGCCGCATCGCGGGCAGCCCAATGCGATTCACGCCGAATATGCGAAGCGTCCCGCGGCGCCCGCACCGCGCGCGGCGCAACCGCAATTGCCGCTCGACCAGCACGGACGCGTCGCGCCGCAACCGCGCACGTCGGAGGAAGACCATCTCGAAATCCCGGCCTTTTTGCGCCGGCAATCGAGCTGATCTTTGCGGGCGGCCATTGCTGGCTGGCGATTGACCGGAAGGTGTGGCTTTCCGGACAGCCTCGTGTGTCTTGAAGCGTCGGGTAACCGGATTTGATCGGTTATTCAGGCGCTTGTCGATTTGCGAACCTGCCGGGCCAAAACCCTGGCCCGGACCCTCTGCTACACATTTAGCGGCGGTGTAATCAATTGATTTAAAAGCACTTTATGGTACTGAAAGGGGGCTTGTTTGTAACAGTGCGTAAGAAACCGTGATTTGGCCAGGGAATCTCCGAAGCGTAGGTTTTTTTGCGGCGAAGCCTTGATTTGCTTTGCACCAAAAAACGGACAGGACGTGGATGGGGCCCGGTAAACAGACCACGCTTGGTGAGCGCACCACCCTCTCGGGGATCGGCGTTCATTCCAATATTCCGGTGCGCATCGCACTCAATCCCGCCGAAGCCTATACAGGCATCGTTTTTCGCCGCACTGGCCTGCCGAATGCGGCGAGCCGTGCGATTGAAGCCGATTGGTCGCGCGTGACCATGACCGAGCTTTGCACGGTGATCGGCGACGGGTCCCAAGCGAGTATTGCGACCATCGAACATCTGATGGCGGCGTTCGCAGGCCTCGGCCTCGACAATGTCGTGGTCGAAATCGACGGACCCGAGGTGCCGATCCTCGACGGCTCCGCGGCCGCCTTCGTCGAAGCGATCGATGCCGTCGGTCTCGTCAGCCTCGATGCGCCACGGCGCTATTTGAAAATCTTGAAGCCCGTCCGGGTCGAACGCGGCCGCGCCTTCTGCGAATTGCGGCCGAACGATCGCGGGCTTACGCTCGATATCGAGATCGACTTTGCTTGCGGCGCGATCGGGCGCCAGAAAAAAGTGATGGATATCGCGCCCGGCGCCTTCCGGCGCGATCTGGCGCGGGCGCGCACCTTTGGGTTCCTGAGCGATGTGGAACGGCTTTGGAAGGCCGGCTTCGCGCTTGGCGCCTCGCTCGAAAATACGGTGGCGCTGCATGACGAAATGGTGCTGAACCCTGAGGGCCTGCGGTTCTCCGACGAGTTCGTGCGCCATAAAATGCTCGACGCGCTGGGCGATCTCGCCCTTGCCGGATCGCCCATTCTCGGCAGGTTCAAGTCCTATTGCGGCGGCCATACGATGAATGTCGCGGCCTTGGAAGCGCTCTTTGCCGATGCGACGGCCTATGCCGTGGTCGAGGCGCCGCTGCCGCGCCGCCAGCCCGTCCATGCGGATCTGGGGGCAAGCCTTGTCCCCGCCGTTTTCGCGCCGGACCGCCATTAGCTCTTCAGGATGGCAAACGCACCCGAAGGGTGGTCACACCGGCCCCGGACGGCGATCAGCCTGGATAAAAAAGATCGGAACCGGCAGCTCTGGACAGCTAGCTTGCCACATTAATGCCGTTTCTTGGCCCGACCACTGCTCACTCGCGCAAAGCGGCGATTTCCGCTATCCTGCCGAAAATCGATTGGCTTTGTATTTTGAGTAGAGATCGCATGTTTTTCACGCGCCGGCTTCCTGTTTCCCTGTTCCTGCGTTTCGCGGGCATGGGTCTTTTGGCTCTGTCGGCTGCGGGATGTTCGACACTCGAACATATCGGCGACTTCGACCCGACGAGTCTGTGGGGCAAGGACAAATACGAAACCAAGATCATTCCGGACCAGCCGGCCGACACGCTCTACAACCAGGGCCTCGCCCGTCTGCATAACAGGGATTACGAGGCGGCGGGCAAGAAGTTCTCCGACCTCGAAAAGCAATATCCCTATACGCAATGGCAGCCGAAGGGGCTGTTGATGAACACGTTCAGCCTCTACCAAAATGGGAGCTACGACGACGCGATCGGCTCGGCGCAACGCTATATCAGCCTGTTTCCGTCGACGCCCGATACGCCCTATGTCTATTATCTCGAGGCTATGTCTTACTATAACCAGATCCCGGACATATCCCACGATCAGGACCGCGCTCAGAAGGCCTCGGTCATATTCGCGCAGATCGTCGAGAAATTTCCAAAATCGGAATATGCCGAGGATGCCCGCTACAAATTGCAGGTCACGCGCGACCAGCTCGCCGGCAAGGAAATGTCGGTCGGCCGCTTTTACCTGAATCAGCATAATTATACGGCGGCCATCAATCGCTTCCATGAAGTGCTCGGCAAATATCAAAACACGCGGCATACGGAGGAAGCGCTCGAGCGCCTGACCGAAGCCTATCTCGCTTTGGGCATCACCAATGAGGCGCAGACGGCCGCCGCCGTGCTCGGCCACAACTATCCGAACTCGCCCTGGTACAAGGATGCTTTCGGGCTTCTGCAAGAAGGCGGTCTCGAGCCGCATGAAGACGAGGGCTCGTGGATTTCGAAGACCTTCAAGAAGATCAAACTCGGCTGAGCCGAAGAAACAGCCTTCCCTCCCGTCTCAAAATGTTCTAGTTTTGTACTGGTCAGAGCCTTGCCGAATCGGCTTGGCTTCATGCGCTTTTCGTCCGGAAACCCATCGAGGGCTTTTCGACTCCATGCTCGTTCAGCTCTCC
>JAATEW010000123.1 GCA_015655535.1 Hyphomicrobiales bacterium
CCGACAAGAGCAAGGATTTTCTTGCCGGTCTCAGAAGCGGCATGTTCGTGCCGATCCTGTGGCATCCATTCGAGGATGTCACGACGCGTTGGCCCTGGGACGTGCTGGTCGATGCGCGGCCGAAAATGTCGAAGCCCCGGCCGAACCTGAAGAGCCTTGCCGAACTGTCGATTGGCCTTGGCCACGGTTTCACCGCAGGCGGCAATTGCGACATCGTCATCGATGTCAGCGGCAATGATCCTGGCGCCGTGTTGCGCAGCGGCGCGGTCCCACAACGCGATCCGACCGACGAGACGAATTTCAGCGGCGGCACTGTGATTCACGCGCCGCATCATGGTCTTTTCCATGGTTCGAAACTGCTCGGCGAACCTGTCGAAGAAGGCGATATTCTCGGCTGGATCGGCACGACCTCGATCGCGGCGCCGCGCTCCGGACGGTTGCGCGGGATCGCCCGCGACGGCGCCGCCGTTCCGAAAGGCGCCGAACTCGGCGAGATCGTTCCGACGTCGGGAGTCGAATGTGTCGGCATCACCAAGCGCGACCGGCTGATCGCGCGCAGCGTCGCCTTCGTCATCGAGATGGAACGCGAAGGCTGGGCGCCAATCTCGCTCGAAAATCTGTTCTGACCGTTTGATTGCGGAAGACTTCCGTCGGCGAAACGCAAGCAATGACCGGCGGCCGGATGAGATAAGATGCGATATTCGACGCTTCTCACTCTTTGCGCCGCGATCGTCTATATTACCCTTCGGTTTCTTCCTGCGGATCTCCGCGACGATCATCTCACGGCGCTTATTATTTTTAACCTGATTCCCTATTTGATCGGGATCGCCATCGCCGCCGTCTGCTCACACCTTGCAGCAGGACACGTCGGGCGTGCTGAAAATCTGCGATTTTCGATCGACTATTGGTTGATCGGCTCAGCGATCTATCTTGTCACCATATGCCTTTTCGCAGGCGTTGCATCGATCGTAGACTTGCAGCGGCAAGGATGGACGTTTGCCACGCGCGAAGCGGAATACTCCGAGATCATCGCCGCGATCGCCGCCAAATGCGAAATCAGTCTGAAGCTCGGAATTGGGATTGTCGGTTCGGCTTACGGCCGAAAGAGCTGGAGCCGATGATCGGCTTATAATTTCGCCCGTCTTAAGAAGGGCGTCTGCCGCCCTCCTTAAATCTGCGGATCGTAATCGGCCTCCGCTAAAACAGCGTCTCTCCGGCGACGAGGCCGAGGATGAGGAAGATCACGAAGATCACAATGAAGATGAAGAACAAGATGCGCGCGATTCCGCCCGCGGCGGCGGATATATTGGTAAAACCGAACGCGCCGGCAATCACCGATATAACAAAGAAAATCAAAGCCCATTTCAACATGGCAGCCTCGTCGGTCGTTGTCGTCGAGGCTCCAACGCACGCTCCAGCTTAATGTTCCAATGGAATGTTCCAGGGTCGGCCTTCAACAAAATGAACCGTCAGTGCGAGGAGCCATAGGGCACGCTTTGCTCGCCTGTCGATAATGACGTTCGGCTTAAAAGCCGAGCTGTGGCGACGAAGCAATCCATGCCGCTGCCTGGTTAACCTGGATTGCTTCGCGAAGCCTGTCATCGGGCCGGCAAGGCCGGACCCGTTGGCTCGCAATGACGATTCGCTAAAAAAACAGGTCCTGGATCATCTGCGCCGCGAGACCGGCGAGAAAAATAAGGCCGGCGACACGGTTCGCCCGAAACAGCTGCAAAGCGCCGGATGTTTCCTCAGGATCGATCCTCGCCACCTGCCACGCGAGATGCAGCGCAAAACCGATAAGCCCGGCTTGCATCCAGAAGCCTGCCCTGCCCGATGTCAAAAGCGCGATCTCGAGACAGAGCACAGCCGCACCATAAAGCCCGGCGACGCAAAGCCGGACATGCGGGCCGAACAGACGCGCCGTCGATTTGACGCCGATGATCGCATCGTCGCTCACATCCATCAGCGCATAGATCGTGTCATAGCCGATGATCCAGAAAAACGTGCCGAAATAGAGCCAAAGCGGCGACGCGCCGAGCGATCCGAATTGCGCCGCCCAGCCCATCAGAGCGCCCCAGGCGAAGGCAAGGCCGAGCACGGCCTGCGGCCATGGCGTGATCCGTTTCATGAACGGATAGGCGGCAACGATTACGAGCGAGGCGATCCCAAGCCCGATCGCAAAGTGATTGAAGCATAAGAGAACCGCCAAACCGATCAGCGCTTGCGCGACAATGAAACGCTTGGCGGCGCCGGTGCTCACACGGCCCGACGGCAAAGGCCGCTGCCGCGTGCGTTCGACCTTCGCGTCTATGTCGCGATCGACGAGATCATTATAGGTCGAGCCGGCGCCGCGCATCGCGATCGCGCCGATCAGAAACAGCAGGCCGTCGAGGAAGCGCGGCGGCTGCCGCAGGACGAGGCTCGCAAGAAGGCTCGACCACCAGCATGGCAGGACGAGCAGCCACCAGCCAATGGGCCGGTCGAGCCGCGCGAGTTGAATATAGGGATGCCACGCGGCGGGCGTCGCCGCGAAAAGCCATTGCTTCGGATGTGCATCCGGCAGGGCCGTGGATGAGGCTGGCTGATCGGTGGGGATCATGCTGGGCCGGGGGCTATAATGGGCGTGATTTTATTTTCAAAGGTCGAGCGCGTCCTTCTCCCTGTGGGAGAGGGTTCACCCGCACACTTCACTTTTCGGGATCATGCTTTTCCCCACGCATAACCTTGGCCAAAAAGTCTGCAACTTTTCGGGATCATGCTTTAGGGTCCATACTCATTGGGGCCAACTCCCAAACCCTCATCCTGAGGAGCTTGCGCAGCAGCGTCTTCAAAGGGTTTGGAACAGAAAAAGTACTACTGATCCCTCGCCCAGGCAGACCAAGCCTGCTTGGTCTGCCTTATAAAGGCCAAGTCGGCAACAGCCGACTTGGATGACGCACACCCATCGGCGCGCTCCTCAAGGTAATGGGTTCAGACTTTAAAGCGGGCCATTCGGCAGTTTCTGGGGCTTTTCGCCAAGCCCCCCGCCGGCTGCCGCCTGCTCCTGCGCTTTCTTCATTTGCGCCGCGATCATGCAAGCCTGATTGGCGACGCCGGTGGTCTTCTCGACATCGGCCTGTATGCTATTCGACGCCTCGTCCGGGATCGCGCACCATTCCTTGTTTTTTGAGAAATAGGCGAGGATATCGCGGTCGGCGACAACAAGAGCTTTCAATTTCAAGCAGCCTGCGACGGGATCAAGCTTGCCTTTGTTCGCTTTCGCGTTGGCATTGAGCTGTTCCATCAAATCCATGCGCTTTTTCATCAAAACGCCCACGTCGGCATTGCAATCTTGTGCAATGGCCGTGGACGTGCCGGCGAGGATCAATCCCGCCGACAGAAAGACGGCGGCTTTGAAAGCCGCCAAGGTGAGCTGTTTTGCAATCATGAAGCCCGCCTTTCCGATCGTTTGGGCCGCTTTGCTGCCGATCCGCGCCCAGATTGACGCGGAGTTCTTAAAACCCTGCGAATTCAGCCTATGCGAACCGCATTTTCGGCAAGCAAGCACGATAGGCATGGCCGCTTTATGGCATTTCTCGGCGATCCGGCGCAAACACTAAGATTTCTGTCTCCAGGTGAAGGGCCGCGCCGCATGGCTCGCTATGATTTTTCCACCCATCGGCTTTATGTCGACGCTCTTCTAGCGCCTGGCGCCTCGGTCCCGCTCGACCGGGCGCAAGCCAATTATCTCGGCAATGTCTTGCGTTTGCCGGACGGAGCCGAACTCCTGATCTTCAATGGCCGCGACGGCGAGTGGCGGGCCGCGCTTACCTCCGGCAGCCGCAAATCCATGAGCTTGACCGCGCTGACTCTGGTGAGGCCTCAGGAAGCGCCCTGCGACCTGCACTATCTCTTCGCGCCGCTGAAACATGCCAGGCTCGATTATATGGTCCAAAAAGCCGTCGAAATGGGCGCAAGCCTTCTGCGGCCGGTCCAAACACGGCATACACAAGCGACCCGTCTCAATGCCGAACGTATGCGGGCCAATGTCATCGAGGCGGCCGAACAGTGCGGCATTCTCGCCATGCCCGAGGTCGCGCCTCTGGCGAACCTCGACACAGTACTCGACGACTGGCCGCAAAACCGCGGCCTGATTTTCTGCGACGAAGATGCGCCGATCCGCGATCCGATCGAAGCCCTGCATGCGGCGCGACAGGCCGAGAGCCCACGGCCCTTGAGCCTTTTGATCGGCCCCGAAGGCGGGTTCGATAGGCGGGAACGCGAAAAGCTTCTTTCGTTGCCTCAGACGATCCGGCTTTCGCTTGGACCGCGTATCTTGCGGGCCGATACGGCGGGCGTCGCGGCCATGGCGCTTGTTCAGACTGCTTTGGGCGATTGGCGTGCCTGAACCAGGTTCTCGAGATCGGGCTTTAAGTCATTGTCGAAACGAGTCCCTTTCACACATCTTTAACAAAATCACAGCGGCACCGAGCCTTCTTAAAGCTTTCATCACGATATCGCCCCAATGTGGGATCAAATCACCACCAATGACAAATCACTCGCGCCAGACCCGCATGATGATCCCCACATCCCGTATTGTTTCCGCTGTCGGCGGCGCGGCCGCCCTCTCCATCGTTTTCGGCATGACATCCGCCTCCGCGGGAGAGTCATGCGCCGCCTATGGGCCGGGCTTCACCAAGGTGGAAGGCAGCGAGACTTGCATCCATATCGGCGGCCATGTCCGGGTGGAAGCCGGCATGGGATCATCCGCCACGGCCAATAATGGCTCGCTTTCCGGCAACGGCGCGCGGCCGGCCAGCCTGCGTTCCAGCAGCGACGACACGACGAATACGATCGGCGGCGCGGGCCTCGGACGCTCGCATCTGCGCCTGCCCCAAGGCGCCATCGGCTACGCCGATCCGCAGTGAACCCGACCGGGTTTAGATTCAGAAACAAACTTTCAACCGCGTCATGGCCGTGACAAGCACGGCCATGACGGCTGGAAGATTGCATCTACAATTCCACACGCCCGCATAAGCTGCTCTATCTCGCAGATCGCCTTAGCCTCTTATTGCGAGCGGCGGGAGAAGGACACGGCGTAAGCGCTGTCGCGCGTGCCGATCAGCGGATCATCCGACACGTCGATTCCGTCTATGACCTGACCAGGCAAAAACAAAAGCGCCTTTTGAGCCGACAAACTGTCCGGGACGGCTTTTTCGATCGTCAGCACGCCGAGATCGACGAGCTTGCGATCATCCGGCCAGGGCTTGGTCGCATCATTGGTGGGATCGGTCGGCGCTGCGAGCTGCGCCTTCAGGTGAAACGTCACCGGACCTTTGGCGAGCCGCTTCGGCAATTCGTCGATCAGGAAATCCGGCGCCTGTTTCGCAGCTTCCGCAGCGTCGAGATGCACGATTTTTTCAGGCACCGCCTGATAGCGCACGGCCTGTTTCTGCCCGGCCTTGTTGGTGAAGATAAAGGCATTGATGCCATAATAGATTTCATCGGCGAAACTATCCGGCGTATGCGGCGTCGCCAAGGCTTTCGGCGCCGCCGGATGGGCTTCGAAGAATTGGTCGAGCTTGGTCGGCTTCGGCGCATTGTCGGGGCTTGCCGCTATAGCCTGCAGCATGTCGTGGAAATCCGCACCTGACGCGACCGGGAAGAAGTGCAGCGAGTTGATGACCATGTCGGTCTCGCTGCCGTCGGGCAAATGATATTTGATCGACAGTCCATGCGGATTTGCATTCGCCTTGCCGTCCGGAATATTCGGCACACCCGTCGAGTCCGAAAAACGCACCGTCACCGGAATGCTGCTGCCATTGAAGATCGCAGCCTTGCTGAGGCCGGCAGCGTCTGGCGATGCCTTGAAGTGCCCTTCGGTCACGAGGCCTTTGGCATGATTGGCGCGAAATCCCGGATGGACGCCGAAAAGCTTATTCATCGTGTCGACGATCTCGGTCGCAACGGTGTCATCGTCGGCGAAAGCCGCGACCGGCGCGGACATAAGTGTCAGCGTGGCTAGGACGAAGGGGAATATTTTCTTAATCATAAGGAACGGACCTCAAAGCAGAAAGCACATGTCGCCGCCCGCGGACGGCAGGGATATATCTAGCGTAAGAGACCGTTAAACCGAGGCCTTGGCGTTCAAACATCCGTTAGCGCAGAGCAAGATGCGGGGCGTCGGGTCACTTGAGCCAAATTGCCACGTGTTGCCCTTACTTTTCTCCTAGCAAAGGACGCCGCCTCTCCACAAAGGCGCATGCTTTCCAGCAAAAAAACATGCTGTTTTGCTATTGCGAGCGGCGGGAGAAGGACACCGCATAGGCGCCGTCGCGGACGCCGATCAAAGGATCGTCGGACACATCGATTCCGTCGATGACCTGGCCCGGCAGAAAGAGAAGCTCCTTTTGGGCTTCGAGACTATTCGGGACGGCTTTTTCGATCGTCAGCACGCCGAGATCGACGAGCTTACGATCATCAGGCCAGGGCTTGGTCGCATCATTGGTCGGGTCGCCCGGCGCCGCGAGCTGCGCCTTCAGATGAAATGTCGCCGGTCCTTTGGCGAGACGTTGCGGCAATTCGTCGATCAGGAAATCCGGCAGCTGTCTCGCGGCTTCGGCCGCGTCGAGATGCACGATTTTTTCAGGCACCGCCTGATAGCGCACGGCCTGTTTTTCTCCAGCCTTGTTGCTGAAGATAAAAGCATCGACGCCATAATAGATTTCGTCGGCGAAACTGTCGGGTGTCGCCGTCGTGCTCAGCGCCTTCGGCGCGGCTGGATGCGACTCGAAGAATTGATCGAGCTTTGTCGGCTTCGGTGCATCGGCCGGACTCGCGCCAACCGCCTGCAGAAAGGCGTTGAAATCCTCGCCCGAGGCAACCGGAAAGAAGTGCAATGAGACGATGACCATATCGGTCTCACTGCCGTCGGGCAGATGATATTTGATCGACATCCCATGCGGCAGGGCATCGTTCGAGCCGTCCGGAATATTCGGCACGCCGGTCGAGTCCGAAAAGCGCACCGTCACCGGAATGCTGCTTCCATCGAAAATCATCGCCGTGCTCAGGCCGGCCGCCTCGGGGGATGCCTTGAAATTTCCTTGGGCCACGATGCCCTTGTCATGATTGGCCCGAAATCCCGGATGGACCCCGAAAAGCTTGTTCATCTTGTTGACAAGCTGTGTTGCGATCGAGTCCTCATCGGCGAAGACAGGGGCCGGCGCGGCCACGAGGGCCAGCGTTGCGAGAGTCAGCATTGTAAGAGCGAGGGGGATTGTCATCTTCATCATGGGAACCCGCCATCGAAAAAGAAGCCACCCGAACGGTGCCTTAGTCTATCTTCTCACTCTTTGATGACGCGGTCGAGATGATCGGCCTTTGCAAAAGCCTTTATTTCCGAGGCATCGATGCGGGCGCTCGTCACGTCGCAGCCGGTCAAATCTGTTTGATTGAAGATCGCGCCGCGAAAATCGGCGCCGCCTGCTTCCGAACCAGACAAATCCGCATGGCTGAAATTCGCGCCTCTGAATTTGGCGAATTGCAGATCCGCGCGCGCGAGATCAGCGCCTTCGAAATCGGCTCCTTCGATATCGGCGGAACGGAACACCACACGCATGAGGCCCATGGATTGATTCTTCATATCCGCCGAAAGATCGGCCTTGACGAGTTTTGCCTCGCGCAGATGCGCCCGCGAGAAATCGCCTGCGACGCGCGCGGATGACAGATCGGCATGATCGAAATTCGTTTCCTGCATCTGCGAGGCAAACAGCGACGCGCGAGTGAGATCGGCGCCGGAAAAATCAGCCCCGACGGCCCAGGCCTGATCGAATATGGCGCCTGTAAGCTTGGCTCCAACGAATTTCGTTTTATTGACCCGCGCGGCGCGGAAGTTGACGCTCGAAAGATCGAGGCCCGACAAGTCGAGCCCATTGAGGCTCTTTGCCGACAGATCCGGCTTCTCGCCTGAAGCAAGCGCCTTTTCGATGTCGGCGCGCGTCATCTCCGCCATCGTATACATGGGCGACGACAGATCGACGTTATGCGTCATGTCCTGAGCCGAGGCGGCCTGCGCAAAGGCGACTAATGCGGCGGCAAAGCCGATCGGCGTGAAAAGATGGATCATGGCGCATCACAATCGTTTGGAGGGAATGGCTCGCTTCCAATCTATTCGCCGGATGGCGCATAAAATTACGCTGTCACGCGACTGTGATATTGAGCCCGCGCGCGTCCTTCGATTGAGCGTCGCTCAATAAATGAAGGTCTCGAAGACTTGGTCTATATTGCCGTTCCAGTCCTCGCGATAATGCGCCAGCAGAATTTCCGCTTGCGTGCGGCCCGCCGCGACTTGATCGAGCGGATCGAGAAAATACGCCTCATCGCGGCCATTTGCGTCGAGCTTCGCACGGCGGGAAAGACCGGCGCGGGCGAGGCCGAGCACATCCCGCGCGACATCGCGCAGCGGACGTCCGGCGATCCCCGCTTCAAGGGCAAGACGCGGCACGTCGCCCCGCAGCTTCTCACGTTCCTCGCTGCTCCAACCTTTGATGAGCTCATAGGCACCGTCAAGCGCGAGCGAATCATAGAAGAGCCCAACGAAAAGAGCCGGAAGCGCCGTCAGAAACGGCTTCGGCCCCACGTCGGCGCCGCGCATTTCGAGATAGCGCTTCAGGCGGACTTCCGGAAAAATCGTCGAAAGATGATTGGCCCAATCCGATAGCGTCGCTCTTTCGCCCGGGAGCGCCGCGAGATGGCCTGCGAGGAGATCGCGGAAGCTCGCACCCGCTACATCATGATAGGTCTCGCCGCGCTTGACGAAATACATCGGAACGTCGAGCGCATAGTCGACATAGCGCTCGAATCCCATGCCCGGCTCGAAAGCGAAAGGCAGCATGCCGGCACGGGCCTTGTCCGTATCGCGCCAGACTTCCGAGCGGGCCGAGAGAAAACCATTGGGCTTGCCGTCGCTGAAAGGCGAATTGGCAAAGAGCGCCGTGGTCAAAGGCTGCAACGCCAGGGAAACCCGCAGCTTCCTGACCATATCGGCTTCGCTCTCGTAATCGAGATTGGCCTGGACCGTCGATGTCCGAAACATCATGTCGAGGCCGCGCGTGCCGACTTTCGGCATGTAATGCGCCATGATCTCGTAGCGCTGCTTCGGCATCATCGG
>JAATEW010000329.1 GCA_015655535.1 Hyphomicrobiales bacterium
CGAACCTGCGACCTGCCGCTTAGAAGGCGGCTGCTCTATCCAGCTGAGCTACGGGGCCTCGCCTAATTGTCCCGCCCGATGGAATCGGTGATTAGTGCGTCCATTGGCCGAGACGGGACGATTTGAAATTGTCCGAATAAGATTGAATTTTCCGTGTCACGGGCAAAGGCTCTTCGACGCGATAGGCAAGGCCGTTGCGCTCGGCATAGGCTATGGCTTCTTCCTTGCTGCCGAACCGCAGGTGGATCTGGCTTTTCATGTCGCCGGAACTCGTCCAGCCCATCAAGGGCTCGACCTCGCGCGGCATTTCCGGATCGAATTCGAGAACCCATAATTTGCTGCGCGCCGTGCCGGACTGCGTCGCGGTCCTGGCCGGCATGTAGATGCGTGCGCTCATGAGTGTCCGTCCTCGCAAACCAAATGGTTCTGGTCGGGGCAGCAGGATTCGAACCTGCGACCTATAGTTCCCAAAACTATCGCGCTACCAGACTGCGCTATGCCCCGTCAGCATCGGATCATACGATGCCTTCTATAATGGAATCCTACATCGGATTTAATCCGATATTTCAAAGCGTAAGACCCGTAAGCTCAGCCAGGGTCTCAATCGCGTCGAAGGCCGGTCCGCAGGCTTTTCGCTGCGATCACAGCCTCTGCGCCGTCTCGCTAGCATGGAGGGGCCAGTGCCGACAAGGCGCTTGCCCATCTTAAACGCCCATCTGACTTGCCAATCTGACTTGCCCGACCTTATTTGCCGAAGAGGCTGTGATGGACCTCATCGCCGATTTTAAGGTCGATCTTGGCCGCCGTTCCGGCATTGAGTTCCAAGACGCCCTAGGCCGGTGCCGCCGACGGGATGATCTTTTCCGACAGGGGCTCGGCGTGCTCGGCAATGTCCACGACGCGGCCCGATTTCGCGATGAAGACCATGTCGAGCGGCAGATAGGTGTTTTTCATCCACATCATGACCGGCTTTTCGATTTTGAAATCGAACAGCATGCCGCGATCCGCAGGCATGAACCGGCGAAACATGAGGCCATGTTCGAGTTCGGGCGGCGTACGCATGACCTCGACCGAGAAGTCATGGGTTCCGCTGGCCGTCACGATCGACAGCTTTTCGAGCGATTGCGCCCTCGCCTCAGTCAAGAGACCCGCGGGGACACCAAGGAAACCAAAACAAAAGGCGAAAGCGCAAAAACAGCCGGAGACGGCCAAAACCCATCGCGTCATGAAGCACACCCATCCCCTGCCCAAACGGCAGCGCCGCTCATTCTATCAGAGGCCGGGATTTGGCGGAGCTTTCAATAAAAATCAATGTGAGGGCGGCAGAACGGCCTCAAGCGGGCGGACTTCGGCCGCCATCAATCCTTTCGGCCCGTCGCCAAAGCGGACAAGCAGGCCCTCGCCCGGATTGAGCTCCGTGATTCCGTAACGCCGCAAGGTTTCCATATGGACGAAAATATCTTCCGTCCCGTCACCGCGCGTGAGGAAACCGAAACCGCGCGTCCGGTTGAACCATTTGACGACCGCGATCTCAAAGCCGCCCGAGGGCGTGACTTGCACATGCGTGCGCGCCGGCGGCAATTGCGTCGGATGGACGGCCGTCGATTCATCCATAGAGAGGACGCGAAAGACCTGAAGGCCTTTCGACCGCACAGCCGCTTCGCAGACGACGCGCGCGCCTTCACGCGCCGTTTGAAAGCCATCCTTGCGAAGAACGGTGACATGCAGGAGAACGTCGGCTGCGCCATCGTCAGGGACGATGAAACCATAGCCCTTCGCGACATCGAACCACTTGATGCGTCCGGCAACCTCGACGAGGTCAAGCGCTTCAAGGCTTGCAGCGCCGTCTAACGCAGTGGCTTCGCTTGATACCGAAGTGGGATTCTTATGCTGAATACCCAATGGACCAATCCTCAAAAGCTACGCTCAAATGCTTACGAACGAACCGCCTGGCAAATGGCCTAAGTCTCGATATGACGAATCAACCAAGCGCGACTCAAACTCATGTGCGACAAGATAGCATCGACACGAAACCGCAACAGGGGTGAAATAGCGCGAAACTGTGGATGGTTCGAAAAGACCCTTGAGATCCAATCAATGCGATCCGCTTTCTTCTGCCTTTCCTACCCCAAATTAGGGTGTGCGATTTCACACTATAAGGCGAGGCTTGAGCGAAGATGGATTCGAAACTTCAACCGTCAAGAGGCGAAAGGTTGAAGGATATCCCCGATATCCCCGCGCAAGACGAGATCCGCGACTGGATCGAGCGGCGTCTGCTCGCCATTGAGGATCACGAGGCGCGCGCCATGCTGGCGTGCCAGCGACGGAAAAGACGCGGCCGGATAAACAACAAGTGAAGAGCCTATGGCCAAGAAGAGATCGCAATCTGCGGTCACGGCCAAGGCTCGGCGCATGGGCTCTTCCGGCATGGGCTGACCGAAGGAAATGGTCGCGGCTTTGACTGGACCACCGCAAGCGGTGCAGTCCGGCGCGGCGCCGGTCGCATCGAAGGTCCGGCGAATATCTGCAAGTTCGTAGCGCAGCCCGCATTTCACGCAGGTCGCATAAGTGCCATTGCCGTGAAGCTCGATGATATGCTCGCTGGCGACGCCCGACATCTGCTGCAAATTATCGATATTTTGCGTAACGATCGCCGCCATTTTGCCGCCAGCCACCAGATTGGCGAGCGCGTAATGGCCACGCCCTGGCTGCGCCCGAGCATAAATATCGTCCAGCGCGAATTTCCGCCGCCACGCTTCTTCGCGCATCAAGACATCAGACATGAAGAGATCGAATTCGATCGGCTTATAGCGCAGCCAAGGCGAGTTCTTTGAGCGGAAATCCGGCACGCCGCATTCGGTCGAAAGGCCAGCCCCGGTGAAAGCAACGATCTTATTTGCCTGATCGATCGCCTCGCGCAGTAAAAGGCGCGCCTCTTCGAGCTCCGACACAATGACGGTCAATGTTTCGAACCTCCACCGGCCTCAGAATAGGGAGATAGACGCAAAGCTCGTTCCAACGCAGCTTTCGCGGACGATCGCCGCGATAGGATGGTTCTATTGCATGATGGCGCGCCGATTGAGGTGAATCGCGTGGCAGATTGCCGAAGCATTCAAGCTTCGGCTTCGTCCTCGGGCGGCGTCGTTCCGAGAAGAAGATGCAAGGCCTCGTAAGGGTCCGGCGCTTCCATCAAGACGCTCGCGACGCGCACGGCCTTGGCGCCCAATTTCGCCATATGCTCGATATCGGCGAGCGTTCTGATGCCGCCTTCCGCGACAGCCAAAGCGCGATCGTTGGGAATGAGCGGCAAGAGCCGCTCGCAAATGCTCATATCGAGTTCCATCGTCTCAAGATCGCGATTGTTGACGCCGATCAGGCTCGACCCGGAGCGCAGCGCGATTTCGAGTTCGGCCTCGTTGCGGACTTCGACCAGCACATCGAGCGCGACCGAATTGGCCCGCGCCGCATATTCGATCGTATTCTCGCCAAGAATGCCGACGATCAGAAGCGCGCAATCCGCGCCGGCGTAACGTGTTTCAAGCACCTGATATTGATCGACCACGACATCATTCGCCATGATCGGCAGATTGGCCGATTTGGCCGTCGCGAGATCGGCAATGCTGCCGCGAAAGAATCGCCGGTCCGGCGACGCCGAGATGCAGGTCGCACCCGCGTCGCGAAAGTCCTCGGCGATATCCATGACGTCGACTCGCGAACGCGTCGATTTCGACAGAGGCGAGGCGCCGCGAATATCGGCGATGACGCCCGGCTTGCCGGTTTGCTGGAAATGCTCGAACAAATGACTCATGAAGCCGCGCGTCATCGCAAACTCGCCGATGGCGCCGGTCAATTGGCCCGCGCTCTTCTTGGCTTTGGATTTATCGACATCCGCCTGGCGCTGTTCGATGATTGATTTCAGGCGCGGCCCGATCGTGGGACTATAGGTCATATCAGGCTCTCTTCAGGCTCATCCAGCGAGCCGTAACGCAAGGCATAGTATCGCGCAACAACTCCGCGCACGGACGCGCTGGCGGCTTCGTCAATCACCGTCCTTCAAGGCCTGCGCCTCGATGCGCCCGCGCTGGCTGAGACCGATGAAGCCGAACCTGGCGCGCTCGGCCACAAGGCCCTCGGTGAGGATCGCCATATGGACGGCGCGCAGTTCGTCGCGGGTGAACTCGAGTTCCTTCTCGATCGCAGCCGAGGCCATCGCATGATCGGGCGGCGTACCCTTCTCAAACAAATAGAGCAGCAACTGTCTGCGCAGGAGCTGCATCCTATCCTCGGCGACGGTGGGAATTGCCGAATATTTCTGTGTTTCTTCCGCCATGGCTGGTTCCGATCTTCAGCCCGAAACGCGCATCGATAGACCGAGCTGCGTGCCTCGGATGCCCGCGCGACATCGCGGATATGCGCAACGTCCGTTTCACCGAGACAAAGGTTCAACGCCGATGCGGTTGGGTAACAAATGACCTTCCCGTCTCGCAAGCTTCTTCTTTGAGCGTCCTGGTCATTGAAACGGCACTCGTTCGAGGCCGGCTTCGAATGCCGGCAGCAGGAGGCAAGCATAAAAGAGGCCGAAGCTGACATGGAATGAGTTTAAATATAAAACATAAATATTGCAGAATAATACTATGTGAACTACCATCTACACCTCGTTTAGCGGTGAGCGATCAAGATGGAATATATCCTATACCATGGGATTAGACTCATTCTACTTTCCGGCGCAGGCCTGAAACATCTCATGCGCCTGGCATAAGCCGCATGCGGGCGGCTCAAAGCTGAGTTTACGCCTGCTCGCTCTTGGACCTCGTCCTATCGCCGCCAATATCGCGCAGCGATTGGCGCCGCTCCCCTTCCCACCCATTTCCAGAGTTTCGACATGGACAAGCTTGAGACTTCGACTCCGGTCATCACCGGCGTTCACGCCAACGCCCCCGCTGAAAAAATGCTGATCGCGCAATATCGCTCCTGGATGCATTGCCACGACTGCCGCAATTTGGGATTTCTCGACTGCGCCTGGGCGACGCTCGCGACCGCCCTGCCCTTCGAGTCAGCGAAAGCGGTCTTCAGCGAGTGCTATATTTTCATGCGCATTTTGCGCAGACGCGCCTGCCGGCCGATCGAATGGCGTAATGATCTGAGGCCCGGCATCTGCGATGACGAATGCCTTTTGTTGCGGCTCGTCGCGGCATCACAGACGCATGATGCTTTCGCGGAAATCTCGGTCGCCGCCGAGCTTCTGGGCACCCATAGGGTGGAAGCCCTCGTCGCGGCGAGCCGGTCGCTGGCCCGCGCGCTTGAAGCCCGCCACCTCCGGCTCGAACCCATTGCCGAAGTGACGGCTTCGGAGTTTTCCGCCTTTGCGCAGGGGTCGGTGACGGTCCATTGAGAGCCTGGAGGGCCTCTTTAACCGAGGACAGCCAAAAATCGTGCAAAGCCCATAAAAAAAGTAGACATTTCCCCCTCTCCCGAATTAGCGTCGAAACGCCTCCGCTAATGTTGCCGCGGTCCCCTAAAGGCCGCTTTCGGGACAGGAATGTTAACAAAAAAGGGCAAATACGGTCTCAAAGCCATGGTTCATCTCGCCGGTCGAATCCCCGGTGAGACGACGCTCGTCACCGATATCGCCGATACCAACGATATTCCGAAAAAATTTCTCGATACGATCCTCGGCGAATTGCGCAATGCCGGCTTCGTCAATTCGAAGAAGGGCAAAGGCGGCGGCTATACTTTGGCCAAGCCCGCGCATGAAATCCGCGTCGGGCATATCATCCGCGTGCTCGACGGGCCGCTCGCGCCGATCCAATGCGCCAGCAAATCCTCCTATAGGCGTTGCGACGATTGCGCCGACGAGAAGACCTGCAGCGTGCGGCTGATCATGCTCGAAACGCGCGAGGCCATTGCGACGATTCTCGACAATCGGACGCTGGCCGAAATGCGCGCGCTGGCGAAAACCGAAGAAGCCGAATTCATGTATAATATCTAGCGCTGGCCCGCAGCGCCAAGCGCAAGGCCATCGCATCGATCGTTCGAGAGCGGCAACGGAATTGCTTTGCCCGCCAGGATCGCGGAATGCTGGCGCCATCGGCCCGGCTGGTGTATGTCAGCCGCGAATTTTATCCTGATGGGGGAGTAAGAACGTGTCTTTACCGACAACAACCTTTGAACTCGGCGGCAAAGAAGTCGAAGTCATCACGCTCGAAGACAAGGGCACCAAGGTCCATAGTTTCGAGGTCCTGTTTCTCGACAAAGCCACGCAACAGAATATCGCCACCTATTCCGTCAACCATCCGCGCTTCAAGGAAAAGGGCTTCGTCTATGACGTCGCTGCCTTTTTCGACGCGGCCGTCGCCGATTTCAAGCGGATCGGCGCCTGAAGACTGGAATAAGCAAAAGGCTCGGTCCTTGATCAGGATCGAGCCTTTTGAGTGAATCTCTTGTAGCACAGCGGCGCGCGGCGATCTCAGCCAGCGACCACGTCTTCGCTGTAGGGACCGGCTTCGCCGGGCTTCAGGCCGAGCTTTTCCATGACTTCCTTGGGAAGGTCGATGACCATTGAAGCGATGTCTTCTTCGGCCAAATTGAACGTCTTGATCACAAGCAAGACCGCTGCATCTTCCTTAGGTTCCCAGGAAGCATAAAGCGCAACGTCTTGTTCGCCCTCCGCCGGGTTGCCCTTTGTCACCTGAATGAGCCATCCTTCGAACATATTGAATTTC
>JAATEW010000186.1 GCA_015655535.1 Hyphomicrobiales bacterium
ATAAATGTCTTCACAGTCGATCCGGCCGACCAGCAGCGGCTCGTCGATCTGCTGACGCGCGCCACGGATGGCTTTGTCAGCCACGCCGCGGGGTTCATATCCGCCGCGCTCCATCGCAGCCTCGACGGCACCAAAGTCACTATGTATGCGCAGTGGCGCAGCGCCGAGGACTATCAGGCCATGCGCCAGGATCCTGGCCCTTGGCCATTTCTCGAAGAGGCGCTGGCGATCGCGAAGTTCGAACCGGGCATGTACGAGATCGTGCGGATGTTTAGGCCTACCGCCTCATAGAGGCGGGTTCCCCTTTGGCGTCTCGCAGAAGGCAGGCTCCGGCCTTCCGTCATTCGGCCGCGACGGGCAATTCTTCCGGCATGCCCCGCCCGGAGCGGGAGAGAAAGCGGCGGCACTGCTGTTCCTGATCGTAGCCGAGAAGCGTGCCGAGCATGAAATCCTCCTCCGCCGTCAGCGCGTTGAGCGGGCGCGTCACGAAGGACCGCGCCACGGCGACGAAGGCTGGCCGGCCGAAGAAGAGGTTGGCCTTGAACGGGCTCACCTCCTGGACGAAATGCTGGATGCCCAGCGTCTCCAGCTTGCCGAGCGCCACAGCGAGTTCCCGGCGGTTGATGGTCATCAAGATCAGGGCGCGAACACCCCGGCTATATTCATAGATGTGATGATGAAAGAGCCGCATCACCGGCACCGAATTGGCAGACCGGCGGGGCGCGGACGGGAGAGGCCGAATGGCCTCCCCAATCAAAGCAATTGGCTCAGCCATGCGGTCACTCTCTTTTCGGTCATGCCGGATTGGGTGTCGAGATCGAGGGCGAGGCCGACGAACTTGCCGTCCCGCTCAGCGGTCGACTCGACGTAGTCAAAGCCCGTGGTATCGGTGAAGCCGATCACTTGGGCGCCGAGCTCCGAGACTTCGTCGTAGAGAATACCCATCGCGTTCAGGAAGGACGTCGGATAGGCCTGCTGGTCGCCGGTGCCGAACAGGGCGACTTTCTTGCCCTTCAGATTGGCGCTGCGAAGCTTGTCGATATTGTCTTCCCAGTCCGTCTGCAAGGTGCCGTCGCCATAGGTGGGCGAACCCAGGATCAGCAGATGGCAATTCTCGAAGTCGTCCGCGGTGGCATCCTTGATATCGACCGTCCGCCCCTGGCACTTCTTGGAAATTTTAGAGGCAACCCCCTTCGTCGCTCCGCCATCGGAACCGAAGATAATCGTGACACTCATGCCTTCACCTCCTCCTGTTATTCAAACAAGTCAAACCAGCGGTCACACTTAGAAATGCGGAAAACTATCATTTTATAGGCAGTATAAATCCGCTTTCAGCGATCACTTATGCAATATATTGCGCCGCTATCATGTTGTAAACACTCATTTACTTTGGAATTGATGTAGTTATAAGGAGTCGCTATTAGATTTACTTCAATTCAAAAGGTAGTTTTGAATGCTTCTTATTTAGAGAGAGCGTGCCTTACATGCGCGGCCGCGGCCCGGAACGGGCGCGATAGTGCCAGGGAAGATGGGGAACGGCGGAGCGCCGCACAGGCGCGATAATTGCGCAAGCTGCTTTAAGCAGTAGACGACCGGTCTAATTCTCTCAACGAAAGGAACCCACATGAAAATCCTGATCGTGCTTACCTCGCATGGCGAACTTGGTAACACTGGCCGGAAAACCGGCTTTTGGTTGGAGGAACTGGCCGCGCCCTATTATGTGTTCAAGGATGCCGGCACCGAGATCGTCTTGGCCTCCCGAACGGCGGCCAGCCGCCGCTCGATCCGAAGAGCAACGAACCCGACTTCCAGACCGACGCCACGCGCCGCTTCGAGGCGGATCGCGACGCAAAGGCGGCACTCGCCGCGACGGTGCCTCTGAAGGACGTTTCACATGAGGGCTTTGACGCCGTGTTCTATCCGGGCGGCCATGGCCCACTCTGGGATCACGCCGAAGACGGGACGTCGATCAATCTGATTGAGACGACGCTGGCTGCCGGCAAGCCGGTCGCCACGGTCTGCCACGCCCCCGGCGTTTTGCGGCACGCCAAGGCGCCCAACGGCAAGCCTTTGGTCGACGGCAAGAAGGTCACAGGGTTCGCTGATAGCGAGGAGGAGGCGGTCGGTCTCACAAAGGTTGTGCCGTTCCTCGTCGAAGACGAGTTGAAGCGCAACGGCGGCAGCTACTCGAAGAGCGCCGATTGGCAACCGCATGTCGTCGCCGACGGGCTGTTGATCACCGGCCAGAACCCCGCTTCCTCCGGCCCCGCGGCCGTCGCCCTGCTCGAATTGCTGAAAGCGGGCGCCAAGTAATAATTGGAGTCGGCGGCGATGGTCGAGGGGATTTGAAATGGAAGATCGAGAGATTCGAGCGGCTCTGGATCTCCACTGGGCCGCCTCGGATGTGGATGATTTCGAGGCCGAGCATCAGATCTACCGGGACGCCGCGGTGCTCGAATATCCTCAATCGGGCGAGCGCATTCGCGGGCGGCGCAACATTCAGTCGTCTCGCGCCGCGCAGCCGAACCGGAAACGCTTCACGATCCGGCGGATCATCGGTGCGGGCGACCTCTGGGTCACCGAATATGTCCTGACCTATGACGGGCGCCCGTGAGCATCATGGAATTCCTTGAGGGGAAGGTCGCCCGCGAGACTCAGTATTTCGGCGATCCATTCGAGCCGGGGCCTTCGCGCGCGCAATGGGTCGAACTGATGCCTTGAAACCTCGCCGCCGCGAGGATGGCTACCGGCCGATCACCCGCGCGGCGCTGCCGGCCGATACGGTCTCTCTCGCCCGCTTTCTCATCGGCAAATTAGTGGTGCGGAAACTGCCTGAAGGCATTGCCAGCGGCCGTATTGTCGAGACCGAGGCCTATGTCGTGGGCGACGCCGCCGGACACGCCTATCGGGGGATGACAGAACGCAATCGCTCGCTGTTTCTCGAGCATGGCCACGCCTATGTTTATCTCGCCTATGGCATCTCATACATGCTGAATGTTTCGAGCGAGAGGCCGGGGATCGGAGCCGGCGTCCTGATCAGGGCGCTCGAGCCGCAAGATGGCATCGAGATCATGCGGCTCAATCGCGGTATCGAGCGCTTGCGCGACTTGGCGCGCGGACCGGGACGGCTCGCCGCGGCGTTGCGGATCGATCGCTCGCTCGATGGGCTCGATCTTTGCCGCGAAGGCCCTTTATGGCTTGGATGTGGCGGCCAGGAACCCGTCGAAATCGGGCAGAGCATTCGGATCGGCATTTCGCGGGAGGCTGACCGGCCCCTGCGATTTTATCTTCGCGACAGTCCGTTCGTCAGCGGGCCAAGATCGTTCAAGGAATGAGGCATGGCCGTGGCACGTCTTGAGCCTTGTATAGGGTCATGGCTGCCTGTACTTTGAGCTATGTGCATTTGCCCTTGCAAAAAAAATGGGCTCATTTTTGGGCCATTTTCTGATAATGCAAACAAGCCATCAGGGCCACCTTGAGTAAAGAACTCACGGGTGACAAGGAGCATGTCATGGCAGAAGCCGATGAAGGACCGGGAGGAGACGTCCCGGCTAAGAAGTCAAAAATAAAAGAAGCCGCCCCGCAGGAAGAAAAGATCGATTCCGTTCTCCACCTGGACCGGACGGTTGCGCCCGCCCATCCCGAGTGGATGAAAACGCCGCTGCACCCGGAACTCGAACTGACGGGCCCGGCCGAATACGACCTCAAATCCAGCATGGACATGTCGTTCCTCCCGGGTCAGGGAGACGGCAAGTTCACGGGCCTCGATGCCTACGAGCACCTCAAGACCAATAATTTGCTCGACGGATGCCTGGGCCTCGCGGACGGTCTTGCCATCCAGGAGCGAGGCGTCAAGGCTTTCAGCAAGTTCTTCGAGGCCAAGGATAGCGCGGTCGTCGCCCTGTGGAAGTCGGTTTTTACCGATGAAGATGGCAAGCCCTCGGTTCCGCTTGCCATTCCTGTCCTCAGCAAAGTAGCGATCGTCAAGGGTGACCTCAGCATCCCCTGGACCAAGAATCGCCCTCTGGTTCGCTTCAAAGCTTGAACGCTGGAGCATCGGGCGGACGCCCTGTGCCTTTCCCCGCGCGCGTCTGAAACAGGGCGGCGCGGGGATTTTATTCAGCAATCAATTTTCGGAGGCCAAAGGCGGCGTGCTCTCTGGCGGACGCCGGAATTGCGTCGCCTGCTCGAAAGAATAGGCAAGGGAGAGAAGCTCCGCCTCGCTCCAGGGTTCGCCGAGGATGTCCATGCCGACCGGCAGTCCGAGCGGAGCGGTGGCTGTCGGCTCGGAAAAACCGGCCGAAACGGTGATGGCCGGGAATCCCGTTACCGAAGCGAGTATCCCGTTGCGATCGGCTTGGCTGAGTTCCGAGAGGGAAACCACGAGCCTCTTTTGCAGCGGATAGACGATCGCCTCGAGGCGGTTTTCATGTATCGCTTTCTTGAGGACCTCGATCGTCTGCGCATCGCGCTCCAGCCGGACCTTATAGTCGGCCTCGGAAAGGCCATCCTTGATGGCGGCAGCCGATTTCAGAAATGCGTCGAGGCTCGGATGATGGAAGCGCCCGCTGGCGTAGATGGCATCCACTGTCTTATTCGGCGCGTTCGGGATCGCGGCGAGATAGGGGTCCATGACCGACTTGTATTCATATTTCTGCACGTCGTTTTGAGCGTTGAGTCTGTCGGCATCGAGCTCCGGCACATCCAGATCGACGAGGGTGGCACCGGCTTTGGTGATCGCCGCGAGCGCGCGATCCATCACAGCGTTCACCTGCTGATGTTCGGGCTTCGATCCGAACATCACGCGCAAGACGCCGATGCGCTTTCCTTTGAGGGCGTCGGCATTGAGCGAAGACACGTAATTGGGATGCGGGTGGCGCCCGGTCTCCGGATAGGCCGGATCTGCCGCCGCCATCACCTCCAACATGGCTGCCGCATCGACGACATGGCGCGCAAGCGGCCCGATCGCGTCCTGGGTGCTGGTGACAGGCATGATGCCGTCCACGCTCACGAGCCCATGCGTGGGCCGCACGCCGACGAGCGCATTGGCCGAGGCCGGCGAACGGATCGAATTGACCGTGTCCGAGCCCGTGCCGGCCAATGCGAGATTAGCCGCGACCGCCGCGCCCGTGCCGCCGCTCGAACCGCCGGGAGTCCGGGTCAGGTCGTAAGGGTTCAGCGTCTGGCCGCCAAGCGAACTCGCCGTCGTTCCGGACAGCGCGAACTCATGCATATTGGTCTTGCCGAGCACGACGACGCCCGCCTTGCGCAGTTCCGCGACGACGAATGCATCCCGGCTTGGCTGCGCCCCTTCGAGCGATTGGGAGCCACCGGTCGTGGGCAGGTCGCCGGTGTTGTAATTATCCTTGAGGACCACGGGCACGCAATGCAGCGGCCCGACGGCGCCCGTCTTGGCAAAGGCCGCGTCGCGCGCGTCGGCCTCGGCGAGCGCATGTTGGTTCAGGGTCAGAATGGCGTTGAGCTTCGGCCCCTGCTTGTCATAGGCCGCGATGCGGTCGAGATAGGTCTTGACGAGGTCATGGCAGGTCAGGCGGTGATCGCGAAAGGCCTGCTCGACCGCCGGTATCGTGGCCTCTTCGACCTTGAACTCCGCGGCCAGAAGAGACGTGGACAGAGCCGCGAAGCATATCGCCGCGATAGGAATGCACTTGTTCATCATGTCCTCGTACTGCTGTTCCGCCTGGGGCCTTGCTGATCGGGTTTTCCCTCGTACCACCGATCCAGAGGCGGCAGAGCCATAGCATAGAGTTACGGCGGCGAGAGCAATGATGGATCAAAACTTCGCGGGTGCCTGTCCCGCCTCCAGAGTCAGACTCCCAACCAAGTCCGATTACCGTTGCGGATGGCATGAGACCAAGCATAGCGGCGGCGCTACGTGTCGCTCATCATATTTGACTCGGCCAAAGCATTATTCGCGTCGAAACGTCATAATCAAAACATCGCGCCAAGCCGGTCGGGTTGGATCAAGTGCATGAATCGAAGTTACCCCGTGATAGACGCGGGCGTCATCGACCAGAGCTGAATCGAACGGTTCAGTAAGGATAAAATCTCCGATCGAATTTCGTTGCAGATCGGCAATTCTGGTTTCACCACTGGCCACGTTTTCGCGTCTCACAAGCAATGCCAAGACCCAATCCACACCATCTTGATGCATGCCTTCTGGCGTGGGTTCTCCCTTGATGTCTGAATTTGCCTCGATACGAAACTGATGCATCTCGACATGCCAGCCATCCGGTCGCGTGTCCTTGGGTGTCAGCGCAGTGAAAAGTTGGTCGCAGACGCGGATCGCGGCAAGCGTTGCCGGATGCCTCTGCATGTCTTCGATGACCGGGTCAAACCACCGTGCGATGCCGCCATTCAGCGGATTGTAGTCGCGACTTTGATAATGGGGCTGATGACGTTTCCTGAGGACTTCACCTCCTCGCACGGCGAATGTCGCAAACCGCCGACGGCGATACCGGCCTCCGTCAGCCATGTAGCGGTCGACGCCCAGATCGTCCCAGCTGGCAGCAAAGCGGTCCCAATCGGCAAGCCCGGCTGCTTGCAACGTCGCACGCATGATGGGAGCCTGGACATAGGCAAAGCCATTCATCTTGAGCAATTCGGCCGCGCTCTTGAGATGAGATGGAACCGAACAAGCGTCAAACGTCATCTGATAATCCGCATAACGCGCCGTCTCGTCTTCGCGCGCCGATCAAAAGGAGCTAATGGCGGAAATTAAGCTTTCAACCGGTATCCGGTTTTGAAAACCCAGCTTACGATCGCGAGGCAAGCGCTCAAAAAGAACAAGGTCATGCCAAGGCTGATCGCAATGTTCACGTCGGATGCACCGAAGAAGCTCCAGCGAAAGCCGCTGATGAGATAAACCACCGGATTGACCAAGGTCACAGCACGCCAAAACGGCGGCAGCATGTCGATGGAGTAAAAACTGCCTCCGAGGAAGGTCAAGGGTGTGACGACGAGGAGAGGGATCAATTGCAGTTTCTCGAAATTATCTGCCCAAATGCCGATGACGAAGCCGAATAGGCTGAAGGTCACGGCTGTAAGCAAGAGAAAGAAAAGCATCCAGAGAGGATGATCAATCCGAAAATCCACAAAGAGCCTGGCTGTCGCCAGTGTGATAAGCCCGAGAATGATGGATTTGGTTGCTGCTGCCCCGACATAACCGGCGACAAGCTCAGGCGGCGAGACGGGTGCCGAAAGCAGCTCGTAGATTGTGCCGGTAAATCGCGGAAAGAAAATACCAAACGACGCGTTCGATATGCTTTGTGTCAACAGCGCCAGCATGATCAAGCCGGGCACGATGAAAGCGCCATAACTTACGCCGCCAATTTGCGTCATATGAGACCCGATGGCGGCGCCAAATACGATGAAATAGAGAGATGTGGATAGAACGGGCGATACGATGCTCTGCAGCAACGTACGGCCTGTCCGCGCCATCTCGAATATGTATATGGCTTGGATCGCACGGATATTCATGGAGTGTCCTTGACCAGGCTTACGAAGATATCTTCCAACGTGCTCTGTTTCGTCTGCATATCCGTGAAGGAAATATTCGCCGCGGCGAGATCATCCAGAAGTTCTCTGACACCGGCGCGCTCCTTGTCATAGGTATAAACAAGTTCCATCCCATCGGCGGAGATCGTCAGCGCATGTTTTGCCAATGAGTCCGGCATATGCGTCAATCGCGTGTCAAGCAGGAGGATCAATTGCTTCTTGCCGAGCCTATGCATCAGCTCGCGCTTGTCTTGGACTAAAATCAATTCGCCTTTGTTGATCACGCCGATGCGATCGGCCATCTCTTCCGCTTCTTCGAGGTAATGCGTCGTGAGAATGATCGTGACACCTTGATCGCGCAGTGAACTGACGAGGCGCCACATGTCACGCCGCAGTTCGACGTCGACGCCGGCCGTTGGTTCATCCAAAAACAAGATTTGCGGTTCATGCGATAAGGCTTTGGCGATCATGACCCGCCGCTTCATGCCGCCCGAAAGCGTCATGATCTTGCTGTCCTTCCGGTCCCAAAGAGACAGCTCTTTCAGTATTTTCTCGATGAGCGCGGCGTTCGGGCTCTTGCCAAAGAGTCCACGGCTGAACGTGACGGTCGCCCAGACGGTCTCGAAGGCATCGGTCGTGAGTTCTTGCGGCACAAGACCGATCTTGGATCGTGCCGTGCGATAATCCTTTATGATGTCATGCCCATCGACTTCCGCGGTGCCGGAGGTAGGAGTGACGATTCCGCAAAGAACGCTGATGAGGGTCGTTTTACCGGCGCCATTCGGCCCGAGCAGGGCAAAGATTTCGCTGCGCTGGATGTTCAGGGAAATTTCTTGAAGAGCAATGCGGCCGGACGCATAGGTTTTTGAAAGATGGCTGATGGAGAGGATGTGCTGCATGAACAGGAGAACTTCTCATGAGAACGCCGAAAAGAACGTAGCCGGAGCTTTGTCGGAACGGTCTTGAACAGGCCTTGCGTTAGATCTTGAATTCCGCATGGACAGTCACGCGTGACTATTCGTTGGATTTCATCGGATTTTCCGCAAAATGCCAGAGTACGCCGGATGAGTCCCAAACATAGGCGACGACGAGGCCCCATGGTTGAAGTGCGGGCGCCGCGGGAGCCCTAACGCCGTATCGGCCTGCAAGATCCAGCGCCGAGATCCGTGACCACCATTCACGTATGTCGTTTACAAGCAAAATGCATCATGAAGTTTTCGGCAAAGCGACTGTCCTCATGAGGCTGCCCTTGCAGCAGGAAGGCAAACGGCCCGAGGTGCATCGATGCTAGCAGATCGCCAAGGCGGAAGGTGCCAAAGCCGAGATCGACATAGAAGCGCAAACTGGTCTCGAAATCTTTGGCAGGCACGAAAGGCCGCAATGCGACAACATCTGGTCCTGGTGGCTGATTTCTCTCTAGCATAAAAAACCAAGTATCGAGGATTTTCGACAGAAACATGTCTGTCTCGAAATTCTTGATTTTCGACCATGGATGGTCCGCGTTGGGAAAGGCTGAGCGCGCAGCTTCGTAGCTGATATGGGCGCGCGGCCATCATTCGCCGGTTCAGAAACGACATCGGCTTCGGGTCAAAGGCGGAAATGTGCTACGCCGCTTCCTTCGCCTTCGCCGCTAACCGTCCATAAAAAGTCTCGCCTACCGCGGCGAGATCCTTCAAGAGCTGCGGCGGTGCGAAGCGCGCGCCATGCGCAGCTGCGAGGCTTTCGCATAAGGCCAGAAACGCTGGCGCGCCGATTCCATCGACATAGCTCAAGACACCGCCGGTGAAGGGCGCGAAGCCGAAACCGATGATCGAGCCGACATCGGCTTCGCGCGGGTCCGTCACGATCCCCTCTTCCAGCGTGCGGATGGCTTCGACCGCTTGCACCGCGAGAAAACGAAGTTTCAATTCGTCGAGGCTGATCGTCTCGGGATGGAGCTTCCTCTCCTGCAAGTCTTGCAAGCCGGGCCATAGGCTCTTTGTCCCCTTCTCGGGATAATCGTA
>JAATEW010000033.1 GCA_015655535.1 Hyphomicrobiales bacterium
CGACGGCGTAATGGACCGTCACGCTGCTTGTCGCCGGATTGACGATGATCTCGTGAATGCCCGGCACGATCGCGAGGCTCTGCCGAATTTCTTCGAACAGAACCTCGTTGCCCTTGCCGGACGGAATTTTCAGGCGCATGCGTCCAGGGACATGATGCGCGATCGTCGCTCGATGCTTTTTCTTCACGGGTCCGGCAATCTAAATCTTGCTTAGAGCGCGATGGCTTTAAATTGAATCAGGATCTCGCTCTAAGTATTTATTTAAACGCATGATCTTATCCAAAAAGTCTGCAACTTTTTGGGATCATGCTTAGCCTTGCGATGCGGCGGCACCGGTCGCGGGCTTCGTCGCGCCGGCGGCCTCCGCGTCCTCGTGACGGGCTTCGGCCATGATGTCTTGCACCTGTTCATGCGCCTCGGCGAAAGCCTCGCGGGTTTTTTCGGTGATCTTATAGGCGCCGCGAATGGTGGATTTGAACAGCGGGCGCAGACGCTCGCCGACCTGGGGAATGAATTTCGGCGCGAGAATCGCGGCGGCACCGATGATCATGCCTGGGATCAAAGCCGATTCGATAAGGGCCGCGCCAACGCCGATGGCACCGACCAGAACGACCTTTCCGACAAGATCGTTATTCTCTTGATCGGCCTCGGTTTCCGCCTCGGAGGCTGCGCCGTTCGTTACCGGCAGATGCGCGTCTTCCGCTTCGGTCTTGTGATCGCCTTCGTGCGACCCTTCACTGGCCTTCTTGGACATGGCATTTCCCCTGGCTGTTAGATCACGATGATTTTGGATCGAATCGATCCAAAATCATGAACATGACCGATTCCTCTAAATCTGGAGCGGGATTTTAGCGAAAAATCGATATCCGCCTTTTCGCATCCTGCTTTCGTGCGCCGACCTCTAGTATCGCGGTACCAAGCCTCTATGCCCGGTTTTTAACAGTTTTGTGAAATTTCAGATTTTCCGGCCGCTTTGGTCAAAGTTTCGTCTCTATCTGGCCGCGCCGAAGGTTGTGTGGTTAAAATCAATTCGCTTTGCCGTGCCGTTCAGCGGCCGAAATCAAAGAAGCGCTTTCCCGCAGAAGTCGTCTCACGCCTCGTTCATGAGGCCTTTGAGCTTCGCATAATAGAGAAGCGCGATGGTTTTCGCGTCCGTGATCTCGCCGCTGTCGATCATGGCGAGCGCCTCGTCCAAAGTCGGCTCGATCACTTCTATGTCTTCGCCTTCGTCGGCGAGGCCGCCGCCGGGACCGGTGCGGTCTTCCGGTCTGTAGCGGACCACGAAGAAGGTGAGTTTCTCGGTGACGCTGCCGGGGCTCATGAAGGCTTCGAAAATCCGCACCGGCTTTTCGATCTTGAAGCCAGCCTCTTCCTCGACTTCCATGACGATGCGGACGGCCGCGTCTTCGCCTTCGAGCTTGCCGGCGACGGCTTCGATCAAGTGACCGTCGCCAGTATCGAGATAGACCGGCAGCCGGAATTGCTTCACCAGAACCACGCGTCCACGCGTCGGATCGTAAAGCAGGATGACGGCGCCTTTGCCCGTATCGAAAACCTCGCGCGAGATCGTTTGCGTCTTGCCGTCGGATCTCTGCCGCTCGAAGGTGACTTTTTCGAGCAGATAGCGGACGTGCGACAAAACCTGGCGCGCGAGAATGCGGACTCCAGCCATTTTCAATATCCAAATTGTTCGCGCAAAATCCGTTCGTTCATCGAATGGCCGGGATCATGCAGAAGGACGAGGCCCGTAGCGTGATCCATAGCGATCTCGACTCGTGCCACATTGCGGATTTCAAAGTGATCGGCGGTCGCCGCGACAGGCCGCAGATCGGGTTCCAGAATATCGATTTCGACACGCGCCCGGTCGGGCAGGAGCGCACCGTGCCAGCGCCGCGGCCGGAAAGCCGAGATCGGCGTCAGCGGCATCAGCGTCGCGTCGAGCGGCAGGATCGGGCCGCCGACGGAAAGATATAGGCGGTCGAGCCGGCCGGCGTCGCGACGAGAAGCCCGTCGGCGACAAGCTGGCCGAGCCGTTCCTGGCCATCGACGCAGATGCGCAGCTTGGCCGCCTGATAGGTCTGCCGGAGGAGGGCGACCTCGTTGATGGCATTGGCCCTTTCGGTGCGTCCGGAAAGATCGGTCGTAGTCATGACGAGAGGATGCACGACGGAAGGCTCAGCCGCCTCAAGGCGCGCTTTCAGATCTTCCTCCTGATATTCGTTCATGAGAAATCCGACCGAGCCGCGATTCATGCCATAGATCGGCTTGGCATGGCCCATGAAGCGGTGCAGCGTTTGCAGCATGAGCCCGTCGCCGCCGAGCGTAACGAGCACATCCGCCTGCGCTGGATCGACATTGCCATAGGCTAGCGCAAGCCGCTCCAAGGCTTCGTCCGCCGCCGGGGTTCCGGAGGAGAGGAAGGCTATATGCTCGAAGCGGCGCCCCGCTTCCTTCCCATCCGCCATGGCTTTGGGCCTCCGGCTCCCAGATTTTTGGATTCGCGCGAGCTTTGACATAGCCGGAAGAGGCGCCGTCCGCAAAGGTTTGGCGTTGGGCTCCATCTGGCTTACATGACATGCATCATCTTTCGACTGGCGTCATTCCGCGCGTTGACTCCCGGAAACGCCTCCGCTTTTAACGGTCCGATGGAAAAAACATTTGATCCCGCCGCGGTCGAAGGCCGTATTTCGGCGCTTTGGGAGGACGCCGGCGCGTTTCGCGCCGGGCGGCCGGAACGCGCAAGCGCGGAACCCTTTACCATTGTGATTCCGCCGCCGAACGTCACCGGCTCGCTCCATATGGGGCATGCGCTCAACAATACGTTGCAGGATATTCTGTGCCGCTTCGAGCGCATGCGCGGCCGCGACGTGCTCTGGCAGCCGGGGACCGATCATGCCGGCATTGCGACCCAGATGGTCGTCGAGCGGCGATTGGCCGAGCGCGGCAACGAGGGCCGCCGCGAGATGGGCCGCGCCAAATTCCTCGAAGAAGTCTGGCGCTGGAAAGAAGAATCGGGCGGCGCCATCATCAACCAGTTGAAACGGCTCGGCGCCTCCTGCGACTGGTCGCGCGAGCGTTTCACCATGGACGAGGGCCTGTCGAAGGC
>JAATEW010000438.1 GCA_015655535.1 Hyphomicrobiales bacterium
GGCAAGATTAAAGCCGATGGCACCATGACCGGCCATCGCGCCGAATTCTATTGGTCTGCACATTGGTTAGAAGAAAATGCGTGGCACTGTTCGAACCGTGCCGTGGTGCCGCACTTTCTCGAAGCCCCCGCATTTATATGTGTCTTTGCGGCACCATGCGTCGCTTTCCCCTCTGAAGATTGCTCGCCGTAGCAGCAGTGATGAAAAATGATGACGAGGATCATTTTCGCCCAAAGCCTGGGCGTATCCGGTCCAAGGCGGCCGGCAACTCAGGCACACCCAGCTTCTTCACCCAGGTTCGAAAGATCGCGCGTCAGCAAGGCGTAGCACCGGCGGGCAGAAGGTCCGGCAGCAGGGATCTCGCGGCAAGGCGCGACGCATCGTTTGAAAGGCCCGCCGGAAAGGGCCGAGGTGTGAAGCGCGGACGTGGCGCCGCCTTCGTCCAGGCCCGCGGTCTTGGAAGCGGTTGGAGCCACCGGCAGCCCGGCGCACGCCGCGTCGTTGTGAAGGCGCGCTCTGTGCGCACCGCAGGCAAGAACGGCCGGGGCGCCGCGCATCTGCGCTATATCCAGCGCGATGGCACATCGCGGGACGGCGCACGCGGCCAACTCTATTCGGCGACGGAAGATCGCGCGGATGGCAGCGCTTTCCTCGCTCGCGGAAAGGATGATCGCCATCAATTTCGGTTCATCGTCGCGCCGGAGGACGGCACGGAGCTAGCCGATCTGACCGGTTTCACCCGTGACCTGATGAGCCAGGTCGAAAAGGATCTGGGGACCAAGCTCGATTGGACGGCCGTCAATCACTTCAACACCGGCCATCCGCATGTCCATGTCATCATCAATGGGCGTGATGAGCTGGGCGAGGATCTCGTCATCAATGGCGACTATATCGCTCATGGTATCCGAGAGCGGGCAAGCGAATTGGCGACGCTCGAACTCGGACCCGTCACCGAGATCGAACAGCAGCGCAAGCTCGCGGCCGAAATCGATCAGGACCGCTTCACACGCCTCGATCGCGCCTTGATCCGAGAGGCCAGCGACGGCCAGCTCGATTTGCGGAATGTGCCCACCAATCCGCACGGCGTTTCCGACCGGGCTCTACGGCTCTCCCGGCTCAGCAAGCTGGAACGCATGGGTCTCGCCGCGGAGTCCGAGCCGGGACGCTGGTCAGTCAGCGAAAAGCTGGAGCAGGTGCTGCGCGATCTTGGCGAGCGCGGTGACATCATCAAGACAATGCATCGGGCATTGAAGGCCGAGAGGCAAGACCGCGACCCGGCCAGCTTCCAGATCCATGACGCTACGCCCAAAACAGCGATCATTGGCCGATTGATCGATAAACATCTGACTGATGAGCTTGGGGAAAACCTCACCTTGATCGTCGATGGGATCGATGGCCGCGTCCATCATGTTGCTGGGATCGATCCAACTCGTGTCGAGGAAGCCCACATTGGTAGCATCATCGAGATCGGTCCGAGCGAAGGAACAACCCGTCCAGCCGATCGCGCCATTGCCGGCGTGGTACAGGACGGCGTCTATCGGCCATCCCGTCATTTGGAAAAGGCCCGGTTCGACGGCCAGGTAGCCGACCGAGATTACGAAGGATTCATCGAGGCCCATGTCCGCCGGCTCGAAGCCTTGCGCCGCGCCGGCATCGTCGAGCGGATCGATGCCGATCGTTGGCGCATCCCGGAAGATTTCGAGAAGCGAGCTGCTTCCTACGATGCAGCACGAAACCGACAGGCTACGGTCCGCACGCTTTCGACCTTTGATCTAGAAAACCAAATCAGTGCGGATGGGGCGACTTGGTTGGACCGGCGCCTTGTCAAGCCTGGTCTGTCAGACGTTACGGAAGCCGGCTTCGGCAGCAAGGTCATGGAGGCCATGGATCGCCGCCGAGAGCATCTAATCGAGCAGAGTGATGCGGTTCGTGCTGCCGATGGGCGCATCTCTTATCGCCGCAACCTTCTCGCTACGTTGCAGCAGCGAGAGGTAGCCCGCGCCGGAGCGGAATTGGCAACGGGCCTGGCTAAGGCATTTCGGGCGACTGGTGACGGAGAGACCGTGCAAGGCACATTCAAATGGTCCGTCCAGCTTTCGAGCGGCAAGTTCGCGCTGATCGAGAATGCCTATGAGTTCACGCTCGTCCCGTGGCGACCCGTCATTGAGACCTGTGCAGGTCGTGAGGTCACGGGCGTTGTACGGGGTGGGGTGGTTTCTTGGCAGCTTGGTCGAAAGCGCGGACTTGGGCTATGAAGCGAGCGGGGCAAGATACGTAGTGGCTGTACGTGGGTCAGTCCGCGATTGGTCACATTCAGGGCGTGATACCCGCACCCGAAACCCGTCGCTTATTCAGCTTGCTTGGTGCCAGTCTGCTCCGCGTTCCGGTGCGTGGTTGCCGTCGTGCGGCCCGCGCAGCGGCGGGTATGACCGTGAATAGAGATCGATGTTCAATGGCCACCAACATGCCGTCTAGAGATAACGTGGCTTCGGTCACAAGAGCCCGGGCCGTGGTGAAACGGCAAAGCCGGTCAAACTACCTTTAGCGTGGTGAGGACTGGGAGCAGCGCGATGGGCGCGTGTCAGCTACTGATCCACCCCTTTGACTGGGTCTTCCAGAACAGGAAGCAGATAATTGGTGTTCCGAAAAGCGCCGTCAGCACGCCGACTGGAATTTCTGCTTGGACTACAGAACGGGTTAGATCATCGAGGCCGAGGATAAAAAGGCCGCCGAGAAGCGCCGAGGCGGGCAGCAGGCGGCGATGATCAGGCCCCACCAGCATGCGCGCGCAATGCGGAACGACAAGCCCGATCCAGCCGATGGTGCCGCTTACCGAGACTTGCGCCGCGACGATTAGGGAGACGACCGCAATGATAACCCAGCGAAGATAGGTAACATTGACACCGAGCGAAGCAGCATCGAGATCGCCAAGGGAAAGAAGATTGAGCCGCCAGCGCAGGAGCATGAGGATGGCGCCGCCTGCCAAGGTCGGAATTGCGAGCATATAGACCTTCTGCGGATCGGCCCCGACGAAGCTGCCGAGCAGCCAATAGACCATAGTCGGCAGCTTCCAATCGGGTGCGAGGAACTGCACGAGGCCGACGCAGGCCAGGAAGAAAGCGCCGATGAAGACACCGGCCAGGATCAGAGCAATACCGTCCGTTCCACCGTGCACGAGCTTTGCAAGGCCGAAGGTGCAAGCCATGGCGCCGAGACCGCCCACGAAGGCAAGCCCAACGATCCCGATCGGCGGCCAGTCGAAGAACATGGCCATCACGCCGCCGAAAGCCGCACCTGAGGTCACGCCGACAAGATCGGGTCCGACAAGTGGATTGCGCATCATGCCTTGCAGGGCCGTGCCCGACGTGCCGAGCGCCATACCCGCTAGAGTGGCGAGCAGCACGCGCGGCAGACGGATGATTTCGATGACCGTCAGCTCTTTCAAATCCCATGGCGGATTATCCGGCAAGGGCCCAGGCCAGGCGAGATGCGCGACGATTACCAAGGCTTTCCAGAAGGTCATCGGATAGGCGCCGATGCAGAGCGAGCCAACGATCGCAAGCAGGATGGCCAGCGCAAGCAGGAATGGCATGGCCCAGCCAAATCTTTCCGTAAAACATGGTTTCGAGGGTCGCGATTTAGACACTCTTGGATTTGCCAGACTCATATCCGTCATGGCTCGTGCCCCCCATTGCCGGCTTGGCTATCCTGCATGAAACGCCCGTAGCCCTCAGATCCTTCGTTGTCCTTGATCCTCAAAAGTTCGTCGATCTGTACGTCGCTGAGCTGATAATTGAAGTCTCGCAAAAGGGTCTCGCGGAGCAGGTTGCGAAGCTTCGGGCGCAAGCGATCTGGATGGATGATTTCGCCCATCCAGCGGGTCCAGAGCGGTTGAAAAACGATGCCTGCTAGGCCGCCGCCGCCCGGATCCCGACCAGGCATCGTATAGACCTGCTTCGCTCGAACTGCTTTCAAACAACGCCATCGCGGATCATGAGTGAATTCAGATGGCTTTTGGCCGTAACCCATCAGGAAGATGTAATCCGGGTCCATCATGAGGACACGTTCGGCATCACGAGAACGGCCATAGCGATCCGTCGGCGTTGCGGCTCCCGCCGGAGCGAAATAAGGATAATCTCTCGAATTCTTCAAATAAAGTTGGCTTCGATCGGTAGTCAACGTTCCCATAACGAGCACAGATGGGAGCGGCCCGAAAGTCGCTGCTTGAAGATCGCGGGCCAGATCGGCAAAATGTTCTTTGTACCGCGTAATTTCCATCTCGCCACGCGCTGGATCGCCGATCAATGCGGTTTCGACACGCGCCGTCGAATAGGTGCAATCGTCCCAAGTCTTGTCATTCCAACAGAGGGTAAGAGCCGGAAGACCCAACTTACGTAGGGTGGGTACAAGGCCGAAATGGCCGCCATTGCCGAGAAAGACGCCGTCACTCTTCGCGATTAATGTTTCCAACTCTGAAAAAGGACCGTGACCTGTGGGAAGCAATTTTCTTGCCCAGATGCTTTCGTCCTCTTCAATCTCCGAATAGACCCAGTACATGATGCTTTTACTGAATCTTTGCCGGTCAGCCCCGCTGCCAGCATCCAATATGGTACCCGGCGCGTGAGTGTTTTCTAGATAACTATCGGCCGTCCAAGCACCCCAAGTGAGAACAATGCCGTGGAAGGGCAGCCCTACAGAAACCTTGACGCCTTGGGCATCGGTTACGGTTCGCGATTCAGTGGAACTCAGAAATACCGGCTCTGGACGCATCAGTGCGAACACAGTGAGCGCTATGCAGAGAAACGGTACAAGCCAAACAAATTCGTTGGCCTGACAAGCACGGTTTTTAGCGATCGTTGCACTCCATCCGGCACGGTCATTTATATGCGTGTGGCAGCTCGAAACTGAGGAACGCGCCGTCACATGCCAATCGGAAGGAATCTGATTACCAGTTTAAAATCTCATTTCTGCACTCGCAAGAAACGTACGCGGTAATCCCTCTTCGGCATACGATTGCCAATAGGCTGTGTTGGTAAAATTATTCACGTTGAAGCGAATGATCAGATCTTTATCAGCGACCTTGGTCGTATACCGAAAGCCAAGATCGCCCACGATGTACCCGGGAAGTTTTTGAAGGTTTATTAGACTAGCGTAAGTAGTGCCGGGGAGAGCAGCATCGAAGCGGTCTGCCGCTTGGAAGCCACCGATCAATGTGAGGCCTCTCGCCCAGGGTAGAAAGGATGGGTTATATTCCGCATATAGCTTGCCGCTAATGGGTGAAACATTTTGCGGCAAGACGCCATCCTGGAGAGGGTTCGTTGGGTTATTTGTTATGCGGGCGTCGATTAGATCCAGACCAGCAATAAGAGTCAGATCTTCATAAATTTTCCCTGTCGCCGTCAGTTCCAATCCCTTATGAACTTCGCGGCCGGATTGAATGACGGTATAGGTCCCATTACCGTTATTTTGCGTATATTGGTTTGCTTTATCAATATCGAAGAGCGCTGCGGTGACAAGGAGATTGGTGCCTACCGTCGCTTTGACGCCAACTTCATATTGCTTGCCTAAATAGGGTGAGAGAGTTGCGCCGTTGTTCGTATAGATAAAGTTTCCGCTGTTCAAAACCTGACTGCCTTGCTGGAGCGATTGCTGGTAAGTTGCATAAGTCGAAAGCCAAGGAAGAACCTTGTAAACGAGCGAAATGCTTGGGGTGAGAGCAGAGGCGCCGTAGCCACTGGTTGCAGTTCCGGCGGAATTGAAATTGGTGCGACCGAGTGTCGTGTAATTTGCTCCGGCTAGCAAAATAAATTTGTCCATAAATTTGATTTCATCACCGAGAACGTAATTCTTCCCGAAGGTGTCGGCATATATGTAATTTGATCCAGAGGGTGAAAATGCATAATTGGGCTGCGGCACAGAGATCTGATTGTAAAAATTGTTCGTGTAAGCAGTGGAGGCGGAGGTCGTAGTTAGGAGGCCTTGCTGGGCGAACTGGGTGAATCCCGTGAATCCAGTTGTCAGTTTATGCTGAAGGCCCCAGGTCGAAAACTCGGCGTCGAGAAAACTGTAACCCGAGTGCGTATACCAAATAGTTGGTACCGTTCCCGCGCTGCTGGCACTTTGAGTTTCAGTGCCTTGGTAGTTTGTAATCGAGGTGCTGAGGCTGCCACCTTGTCCAAGGGCTCCCCTTTGCTCCCGCGTAAAATCGTACGCCGCCCGAATGGAAAAGATATCATTCAACTTCCAAGTTAACTTCGCTCCGCCGGTATCGGTTTCATCTACGAACTGTAGCCAAGAGGGTGTAAATATTGTCGCCGGATTAGCTGGAGTTGGGTAAGAAGTCAGTGCAGCAGAAACTCCAAAAGCTGGGGTGATCCCATACACGTGATAATTTGAATGTGCGGCGTTGAATTGTAGGAGAGCGCCATCCCAGAGATGAACATCAATGGCTCCGCTGATCAGGTTGCGTTTGATATCCTGATTGTAGATCGAAGTATGTCCATCTTGTCCGGCGACGTTTAGGCGGTATCCGACCAATCCATCGGCAAGGCCAGGAATCGTGAGTGGACCGCCAAAGTCACCGTGAATATAGCCGTTTTGACCTGAGTTATCGCCCGCGGTTACACTGGCGTAAGATGTCACCGTGGGTCGCTTGAGAACATAATTCAGATTGCCACCGACGCTGCCCGTCCCGTAAAGGAAGCCATCGACACCACTAAGCAACTCAAGGCGTTCCTTGTCTTCCAAAACGGTGTCGAACATCCCTCCCGCGCCGCCGAGTAATCCATCATATGTCATCCCGGCATTGTTCGTGAATTGAGTGATTGTGAAGCCGCGGACGTAAAAGAACGGATTGCCGGAATTATTTTGTTGCGGAAGTACGTTAGTGATCTGAGGAATTACTTTGACGAGCTGCTCGGGCTGATAGGCCTGAAGATTGTCGATAAGTTCATGCGGAACGACCGTTATCGAATAGGGCGCATCTTGTATTGGCAAGTCGCTAAAGATTGGTCCAGCCGCTGTTGTATTGTTCACGCGATATCCGGCCGCCGCGCTGCCATCCAGCGGCAGGGGCGCCGTGACGCTGATGTCCGGTATGGGAGTCGTTGCGTTTTGCGCGTAGGCAAAGTTCTGCATCGTGGCGATGGCAAGTAATGTGGTACAACTCAACAATGTCTGCTTGTAATTAAAGCCGTTCTGCTTCTTTATGTCCCGCATATTTTGCCCCAGTGATCTATAGTCCATGCAGGTTTTACCTGCTTTATTGCTTCATGCTCTGGGCAAATGTCATCGTTGACTTGCAGTGCTACTGCCGTCGCGGATAATCATCAGCCAAATTAGAGAACTGATCGCGTTTAGTTAGTCGAAGTGTTCTCCGATTTGTCCATCATCGCCGGCCATCTTGTATCTATTTCGATATGGCTGGCGACGCTATCCGCTGCCTGGCGCTCTGTAAATTTAATGATTTTACCCTATTTTAGCAGGCCGATCTGGCATGAGATCGCACCGTAAGGAACGACAGTAGTGTCATGACGGCGTGGGTTTTCTTAAACTTAAGATTTGCGAAGGGAGGATGGTTCGGCCCTTACGAATCCGCTCTCCTGCAAGCCGTTCAAAAATATGAATCGATCGCCGAGGCGGCTAAAGCCGTGGACATGAATTATCAGCGAGCTTGGAATAATATTCGAGTGATGAACAAGCAGTTCGGAGCGGTAATCGTAGGCCGACGAGGGCGCGGTGGCGGCGCTCATCTCACACCGAAAGGAGAGAAGCTGTTGAAACGTTATCTGAAGATAGAGCGAGAATTCCATCAGGTCTTTGCCAAGGAGCTGCGCTATATTGGCAAATTCGCGGGAGACGATCCTAACGCGCCAGTCAGTATTCCTCGCCGCGCGAAGGCTGAGAACAAATAGCCTCAGCACTGCGGCCAAGCGCTACAAAATGACGATGCCGTTTAAAAGATAAGCAATCCCTCCTGTCCGAAGATCGATTGGGCTGCATTGTGGCGATATGGGCATTTTTGACCGCGAATTATCCGAAACCGGCGGGATTCGGTCCTGTGCGCTCGGCGCTCCTGCAAGGCATAAAAAAATATGGATCGATCACGGCGGCAGCAGACGCTGCCGGTTTAGATCACCGTAACGCGGGTAATATTGTACGATCGATAAGAAAGCAGTTCGGAGAGGTTATCGTTGGCACGCGCGGCCGAGGGGGTGGCGCACATCTAACTCCCAGAGGTGAGATGCTCTTAAGTTACTACTTGAAGATGGAACGAGAATTCTATCAGGTTTTTGCTAAAGATTTGCGTTACCTAGAAAGACTCGTCGGTGATGACCCTAATCTACCAATGAGAATTCCGCGCTGGGCTCAAGTGCAGGAGCCGAAAACCGCGAAATCGCGCGAGAAATCTAAACCCGTCCGAAAACGGAAAACGTCGCCTGTCCTCGGTAAGACTGCGGCACGTTCTGCAAGTGCCCTAAAGAAGTAAAATGCCTCTGGTAGCGTGGCGTTCCGATGCCACCTCAACCTTCATGATTGAATTTACAAAAGCACACGCCGTTACATCCTATTTAGCTGCGGCGCCTCGCCTTCGTCAGAGGCCGTATTAACTCGCAGGGGTCGACTCCCAGCGATTCTGCAAGTTTTCCGAGAACGGTGATGCTCGCTGAAACATTGGCGCGCTCGATGGCGCCGATATAGCGCGCGCTCAGGCCGGAAAGATCGGCAAGTCCTTCCTGCGTCAAGTCTCTATCATGGCGTATCCGACGTAGATTCGCGGCCATGATCTCTTTCAGGGTATCCCTACGCTGGCGGCCGCCTGGCATTGATCTCGATGTTGGAGATAGCCTTTCTGAAGAGTGGCTCGACGATCGTGTCCACTTGCGGATAATGGGCACCATCTCTGATGTCGGTTGGCAATGACGGTGATTTTGCGTCGGGTGGGCGCAAGCGTCGGTCCTGGACGCCGGACGAGAAGCGTCGGATCGTTGAAGAGAGCCTTCTGGAGGGGGCATCGATCGCTGAGGTCGCCCGACGTCACGAGCTCAACGCCACTCTCTTGTTCACCTGGCGTCGCATGATGGGCATTGAGCCGGCTCAGCAGTCACGCACACTGCCAATTCTGCCCGTGACGATTAC
>JAATEW010000376.1 GCA_015655535.1 Hyphomicrobiales bacterium
AGCACTCTTCGATCGGGCGAGCGCAACATCCGAGCCCTATCATGGCGCGATCGCGCTTGGCTGCGTGATCCGCGGCGAGACCTATCATTTCGAAATCGTGTCGAATGAGAGCGCGCGCGCGCTGACCGATCTCGCCGTCGCGCGCAAGCTTGCCTTCGGAAATGGCATCCTCACAGTGGAAAACGAAGCTCAGGCGCTTGTCCGTGCCGATCCGGCCAAAGGCGACAAAGGCGGTGACGCGGCACGCGCGGCGCTGGCGCTCTATCGTCTCAAACGCAAAGCGGGAGCGCTTTGATGGCGAAAGCGATCGAACGTTCCGCGGCGAGGCTCGCGGCCGTCCAGGCCCTCTATCAGATGGAGGTCACGGAAAAGGGCTTGAACGAGGTGTTTGCCGAATTCGAGGCCTTCTGGCTCGGCAATGAGATCGAGGGTGAGCAGTATAATGACGCCGAGGTCGCGTTTTTCCATGATGTCTTGTCGGGCGTGCTCGAAGATCAAGGCCCGCTCGACCGGCTGATCGATAAGACTTTAGTGGATGGCTGGCCCTTGGCGCGCGTCGATTCCGTTTTGCGCGCGATCCTGCGCGCCGGCGCCTATGAGTTGAAGAAGCGCACCGATGTGCCGGCCCGCGTCGTCATCAAGGAATATGTCGATGTCGCGGGCGCGTTTTTCGGATTGGAAGAGGCGGGCATGATCAATGCCGTGCTCGACCATATGGCGCATGAGTTGCGGGCGGCGGAGTTCGAGCCGCGCGGCTGACCCGTTACGAGTTTCTGAGACCTTGATGGAGCTCAGGTCATTGAAAGTGTATAGCGACTGATCTCGCCAAGGCAGCGCAGGACGCCGATGTCGTCGAATCCGATGCGCCGCCTTCGCTGACGACGACCGTGTCTATGATCTCGATCGCATCTATGGCACGGTCCTTAGGGTCATCTACATGCGTTCATGATCGAGCCACCGGCCTCATAAAGGGCAAAGGCGGCGTCGCCAAAACCGAACCCGCGGGCTACGGCGCCGAGCGCACCCAAAATGTTGGCTGCAGGCGTTGCAAAGTCGCACATACTGCCGCCACCGACAGTTTCGATCTCTTCGAGAGTCAGTTCGCGGATTTCAGCTTGCTCATTTCTCATAGCGTGATCTCCATTTCGTTTAGACGTTGTCGTTATCGACCGTGTCAGTATGGAGAGATCAGAACCGGCGAACTGTGATCGTGATCACGTTTTAATTCGAGGCAGAACGGAAATATGGAAGGAAGGCCCGCGGCTGCGCCACGCGGTCCTTGCGGCAGGAAGACGGTTCTCGGCCTGGGCGGTGCTTACCCCGTTAGGGGCTTTCGGAGACCTTGATCGACGTCAGATTGACGACCCAGCGGCCTTTTTTGACATCGTTTGGAAACACCAGACGCGCGAAACCGCCGGAGGTGAAATCGGCGCCGTCGCGTTGCGTGGCGATGAGACAGGGCTGATTGCCGAATTCCGGATTGATTTCGCCGAGCGAGATCGCGAGCTTGTAGCCGTCGCTGGCCGTCGCGACGACGATTTCGCGCAAGACGTCGTTTTTGATTTCCGGATGCGTGACGATATCGGCCTTGCTCAGAAGCGTCCAAAGCGACACGCCTGTATAGGTATTGTCGCCGACCTTAAGCGACGACTGCGGCAGCGCGGCGAGCGCCACGCGATCATAGGTCGCGGGCGTCATGACGAGCCCCTCGAGCTTGAATTGCGTGGCCTCGGGCCCTTTGTCGGCACCCTTGGCCATGGAAGGGCCGGGCTGGGGCAATGGGCTTTCCGCCGCCGCCATTCCTGCCGCCAAGGCGATTGGCATAAGGACGGCCAGCAGGCGAAAAATGTTGAGGCGTTTTGCAGCCATGCCAAACTCCAATTCGATCAAGGGGTGACCAGCGATATTATGCCCTTGGCCTGTGACCGGTAAATCACGTTATATGTTACTTCCATATAGGGCAGGGGCGGGACGAAATCGCGGCCAGCCGCGCCTCGTCGCCTTCGGCGGCTTTCCGGGCGCCGGAAGCCCAACTTGCGTTGCGCGCCGGAGCCTCTTAGAAATTTAAAATTGGCCTCGTCTTGCTTCCAGCCAGCGATTGAGGCGTCAAAACGGGCATTGATGGAAGAAAGATCCGGGGGAGAGGTCGAATGGCGGAAGAAGCCGAAGAGCCAGTTGTGCTGACCATGCCGGAAGGTGCGGTGTGCAGCCGTTATTTCGTCTCCTATACGGGCATCAAACTGCCGGTCAGAATGGTCAATCCGCTCGAAGAGAAGGATTTGAGCAACCGCAATACGTTCATCATCGCCTATTTCGACAAGGACGACCGGATGATCGGCTTCGAGAAGATGGTTTATTCGGCGATCGAACTGTCGCATTATTATGATTACCATCCGAACGGCCTGTTGAAATCGGCCGAGATCATGATGGACGAGGTGACCACCTTCCTCGAATATGACGAAGCGGGAAACATGATCGCGGTCGAAGAATGACATTGAGACGGTGAGTCCGATTTTTCGGACGCCGAAAACGAAACCCGGCCGGATGAACGCCATGATGGTTTCGACCACGAATGACATCTCGGGCTATCGCATCGTCCGGCATCTCGGCGTCGTGCGCGGCATCACCGTGCGCTCGCGCAATCTCATCGGTAATTTTTTAGGGAACCTCCGCTCGATGTTCGGCGGCAAGATCGGCGCCTATGTCTATCTGGCCGAAACGGCGCGGCAGGAAGCCTTCGACCATATGTGCGAACATGCGGGGCAGGCGGGCGCCAATGCCATCGTCGCCATGCGCTATGACGCCAACGAGATCATGGACGGCATCACCGAAGTCCTGGCCTATGGCACCGCTGTCTGGGTCGAGCCGCTTTAATCTTGGCTACCGGCGCTTTGGGCTTGCGTCAGCCTTGGCGATCCGGGTAAAATTGGTGCGCTGTAGGAGTGTAGCTCAATTTGGTTAGAGTACCGGTCTCCAAAACCGGGGGTTGTGGGTTCGAGTCCCTCCTCTCCTGCCAGCTAACATATAAGTAAAATCAGCTGTTTAATCGCATAGTGAGATGCGAGCTATCGGCTTTGCTGCAAGCCGCAAAGCCATCGGTTAAGCGTTTGGTAAGCAGTTTGGGCGAAACGCTCAAAACCGTCTCGCCCGCGATTTTTTCTGCCAGATATGTCTGTCATGAAGCTCAAGTGCAGCCGACCGATCGGTGATGCGCTTGGATCGGCGGATGGCCTGCCCGCTCCGAAATAGGCGATTCGGATGGACCCATGACCAAGCTCGTGCGCGTCCTGGCTTTTCCCCTTGCCGTTGCGATCTGCGGAATGTCTCCAGGGCCGGCGCCCGCGCTGCCGCATGATGCGCCGCCCGAGACATCGGTCTGTTCTCTGATCGAGGCCTCCGCCAAGGCGCGGGATCTGCCGGTTGTCTTCCTGACGCGGCTGATTTGGCAGGAAAGCAGCTTTCGGGCAGGCGTGGTCAGTCCCTCGGGCGCGAAAGGCATCGCGCAATTCATGCCGGGCACGGCGGATGATTGGAAACTGGCCGACCCTTTCGATCCAACCGAGGCGATCCCCAAGGCCGCCGAACTTCTGGCTTCCCTGAAACAGCGCTTTGGAAATCTCGGGCTGGCCGCGGCGGCTTACAACGCCGGTCCCAACCGGGTTGTGAATTGGCTGGCGGGCCATGGCGATCTGCCAAGCGAAACGCGGAGCTATGTGCTCAACATTACGCAGCGGACAATTGAGGATTGGAAGGCGCCGGCTGCGGGAAGCAACGCGGGCGACGAGGCGTCGAATCGGTCTTGTCTGGAGCTGGCTGCGTCGATCCGCAAAGGCGAGCCTACGCGATTTGCCGGCTCCGTGCTGACCGCGCCATGGGGTGTGCAGCTTTCCGGCAGCTTTTCGAAGAGCGCGGCTCTGGCCGCCTATGACCGCACGGCCACAAAACTTCGTCATCTTATCGGCGATGTCGAACCGATGATCCTTGGGGGGCGCGCGCCCGATCGGGGCTTCGCGCCATTCTATAGAGTCCGCGTGCCGGCGGCGTCGCGCACGGAAGCGAACGCCCTGTGCAACAAGATTTTGCGCGCCGGCGGCGCCTGTGCGGTGCTGCGGAGTTAAGGCCTGCCCAAGAGCTCAGTCGGCGGTTTGAGTTGTGATCGGGCAATAGGGTTTGCCGGCCACGAGCGTGCTTGTGTCGATTGGCGATCCGTCGGCGTTGAGAACTTTGGTGTTACAGACCGGGTTCATATAATCGATCCGCGTCACCGTATTATAGCCGCCGAGCGATGGCTGATTATGGTCAAACCTCTGAGTGAAGGCTGGCTGCGCCGCGTAGAGAGACGCCGCGACTGCAAAGAAGGCCAAAAGTCTTCTCATGACGATCTCCTCCGTTTCAAAATGTCCTGGGCTTTGCCATAGCCAGGAGCCTCGGAGAAACGTTCAAGATCGGTCTTGGGTTTCAACGCTGAAACCGGCCGGCAAACGGCGTTGGCAGAGGCTTCGGACCAGCTTAGACTTGAGCGGGCATTCGTCAGGGCTTTTATGGATGATTGAGCCGCCGGAGGAATCGAAGATCGACGCTTCGCCAAAGCAGCGCTGGGCCGCGCGGCAGGCGGAAATCCGTGCGGCGGCGGCGGCCGACAGGAAACGCGCACAAGACGCGCGGGCCGAGCAGCACCGCCATCTCACGCAAGACTATCATAGCCCCGGCGCTTTCATCCTGGGGCTTCTCGTCATGGCGTTTCTTGTGATTGCCGGCTGGTTCCTTATCAATCGCATGCGATGCGACCCGCTCTTTGCGAATCCCGCTCCGCTCCGCTTTCACACATCATGCGAGTGAGAAGGGCTGCCTACAGAAGTGCCGGCGCTCTATTGAGGCATGCCGCCGCCACCGTGCCGCCCGACGCCCCTCGTATTGGAGCTGCTGCTTGCACTAGATGCGGGCGGATCTTGCGGATTCGGGATGGTCTTCGTGCACACCCACCCCGCGTTGGGAGCGCCTGATGCCGCATTGGCACGAACGGGCCAACTGCCTTGCGGACACAGAGGCGGCGCTTGCGCGAAGGCCATATCCGCCTGGATAAACGACGAGACGATCAGCATCGAAAGAGCGACTGAACGAAACATACGAGCCTCCGTAACGCGTAATCGCATTTTAAAAGCTCGCCCGGGAAAATCCATCCATAAGTTCAGTTCAACAGAGAGGCGTCCGCTTTTTTGCGCATCACATTTGATCTATTGTAAAGACGGTTTGAGCCCGTCATGCCATTGCAACCATGGGATGATCCACACCGGGCTTGGGCCGAAGGGCTTGGCTGATTGCGGTGGAAGTCTTGAGGGTTTAAGCCACTCTTCAGCGGGTCACGCTAGGAGCATTGCGATGAAGAAGCAATTTGCGGCTTTAGTCATATTCGTCCTTGCGCTGTCACCGTCCCTTGCCCAGGCGCAGGGCGTTGTCACCGGTGCCGAACAAGGTTCAGCCGACGGCGCTCTTGCCGCCGGGCCCGTTGGCGCTGTTGTCGGCGGCGCGGTCGGCGCCGTGACGGGCGGCGTTGGCGGCCTTCTCGGCATCGATCTGCGCTCGCGCTTTCACGACTATGTCGTCCGGCAAGGCCTTCCGTCCTTTCCCTATGCGGCGAGCCTGAGAGCCGGCGATGTTTTGCCATTGGACAATGTCGCTTATTATCCGGTGCCGCCGGAATTCGGCATGCCTCCCGACTATCGCTATGCCATCATCAATGACGAGGCGGTTATCGTTGATCCGCGCTCGCATCGGATCATTCAGGTCATAGATTGAAAGAAATGGGCGAAGAGATGAGCGGTCACGATCACGAGCACGATAAGTGGAAGCACGATGGCGTGCGCGTCGTTCCGGGCGGCCAGCTCGACCCCAATACCGCGCAGACGCCCGGCATGGACCGCCAGGCCGCCATTAATTTCGCGCGCGTCGGCGCGCAGAAAATCTGGGCCGGCACGGTGACGATCCATCCCAATGCCAAGACCGGCGCGCATCATCACGGGCATCTCGAAAGCGTAATCTACGTCTTGAAGGGCAAGGCGCGGATGCGCTGGGGCGATGCGCTGCAATTTACGGCCGAGGCCGGGCCCGGCGATTTCATCTATGTGCCGCCCTATGTGCCGCATCAGGAAATCAATGCGAGCCCCGACGAAGTGCTCGAATGCGTGCTGGTGCGCAGCGACGGCGAGGCCGTTGCGATCAATCTCGACATCGAACCGATCGAGAAACCAGAGACCGTGCTTTGGATCGATCCGACGCATCGCGGGTGAGCTTCTTTTGGGTTCCCTCACCCTGAGGAGCGCTCCGTAGGAGCGCGTCTCGAAGGGTGAGGGCTGCGCGGCGCTTTTTAGAGCCCAAACCCTCGTCCTTCGAGACGCGTGCTATGCACGCCCCTCAGGATGAGGGTTTGTGAACCTAGCCGCGTAGCGCTTCTATGCCCTTGACTGTTGTCGCCACCGCCGCGGCGATCAGCGGGTCCCGCGGACCATTGATCGAAACGCCATAGACCCATTGCCGGATCGCCAGATAGACGATCTGGCCGTGCAGTCCCCAGGCGATCTCGATATCGCGCGCGTCGATCTGTGCATCCGCGCCCCGATGCAGGCGCAGTTCCCGCGCGATGGGTTCGATGACGCGGTGCTTCACCAGATCGAGATAGCGCTTGCAGATATCGACGCCGCGCAGACCGGCGAAGACGAAAATGCGAATCCATTCGGAGCGGTCGATGACATCGGCATATTGGAGATAGAATGCCGTCAGCCGGGCCTGGAGCGGCTGCGAGTGATCGTGCAGAAGCTCTTCCCATTCCGCCTTCCAGCGGTTCACATAGACTTCTTCGTAGACGCGCTCGATCAAGGCGTCCTTGACCGGGAAGTAGCGGTAGAGGAGGGGATGCGTCACGCCGAGACGCTTGGCAAGCTCGCGCATCTGCCCGTCCATGCCATGTTCGGCGAAGAATCTGACGGCACCGTCGACGATGAGCCGTTCGCGTTCTTCCGGCGGCATCCGCCGCCGCGCCGGCTGCGGCGCCTCGGCGGCGGGTGGCTCGGCCGCGCTGATCTCGCGCGGCACGACGGACAGGTCGATGTCCACATGCGCCGCGCCGCCGACAAAGATTGCGATCGCGTCTTTTAGCGTCTCGTCGAGATTGGCTGGGATGTCCAAGCCATAAATGAATTCGCGGATCGCCAGATAGAAGACGCGGCCGTGAAGGCCCCAGGCACGTTCCATTTCCGCGTCTGAAAAAGGCGCGTCCGGTTCTTTGCAATTCGAGGCTGCGCGCAGTTCCGTGCAGATCGGCTGGAGCACGGTTTCGCGCAGCAAGGCGAGATAGGGCGCGTTGATGGAGACGCCCTTCAGACCGGCGAACATGAAGATGCGAATCCAATCGCGGTGAAAGATCGCATTCGTATAGTCTTGGTAGAAGGCAAAGAGCCGCGTTTCCAAGGGCTGGCTCCGGTCGCGCAGCAAAGCTGTCCATTCCGGCCGCATGCGGCGCACATAAACGTCCTGGTAGACGCGTTCGATCAGCGCTTCTTTGCTGGGAAAGTGCCGGAACAGAATTGAATGGGTGATGCCTATCCGCTCAGCGAGGGCCCGGATCTGCCCGTCGAAGCCTTCTTCGGCGAAAAATTGGATCGCCTCCGCGACGATCATCCGCTCTCGCACGGCGGCTGCAACCCGCGGGCGGCGCGCGGGAATCTCTTTCTCCCTCTTTCGGCTTGGCTGTTCGATCGCGGCCACGGAGTCATTTTCCTTGACGAGACGCCCGATTATAGTCACCTTTGCGACCAATCGGTCAATAAGGCAGAAGCCACATATATTCATGTGGATATAGCAGGGATGGAAAACGGCGTGAAGGCACGTGATTGCCGATACGAACGCGCGCGCTCATTGCAAGAGGCGCTCGATCTTCTGCAGAGCCATGGACCCGATGCGCGTCTGATCGCCGGCGGCCAGAGTCTTGTGCCCGCGCTCAATCTTCGCTTGGCCGCGCCCGACACGCTGATCGACATAGGCGGGCTCGACGAGTTGCGCGGCATCCAACT
>JAATEW010000230.1 GCA_015655535.1 Hyphomicrobiales bacterium
CATTCGGTTTGGCGATGGGTCGTAGCATCGGTCATGCTTGCCGCGGTGATAACCGGCTTTTTCGATTGCATAAGCGTCGCGGTCCTTTTCAAGGATCAGGCATTCAATTCGGAGATTGGAACGAACTTTCATCCGGTCGCCTTAGGCATGCTTATGACGGCGTTTCTATTCGCCTATGCCATATCGGCGCTCTTATTGAGTTTCCTGGGAGATCTCTTCGATTCACGCCGTACCCTTGGCTATGCGGCTGGAGTCTGGGGCATAGTCATGATCTTGATGGGGAGCTGCAGTTCCTATGTAACCATGATCGGTTACCGCATCGTGCTCGGGCTTTCCGAGGGGCCGCAATTCTCTCTCGTCTCCAAAGCCGTGCGCAGCTGGTTTCCAGTGAACGAGCAAGGCCGCGCGAATTCCATCTGGATGATGGGCAGTCCGCTCGGCTCCGCCATCGGATTTCCGCTCACGATTTGGCTCGTCGCCGCTTTTGGGTGGCGCACGTCCTTTTATGTTCTTGGCCTGTTGAGCCTCGTCATCATCATGCCGCTGATCTTTGTGGTGATGCGTCCACAGCGGCGCGACCCGGTGGAAACCGTGGAGAGCGTGTCTTCCCAATCGCGGAGCCGGTTTAGCGGTGCCGATATTCGCAAACTGATTGGCGATCATAGGATGTGGATGCTCTGCGCCTATGGCGCGGGGATGCTGACATTTCTGTGGGGATTGAACGGCTGGCTTCCAACCTACCTTCAACGCGAGCGGCATTTCGACTTGCATCATATGGGGTTCTACTCATCTCTGCCGTTTGTATTGATGTTCGCCGCCGAGGTCGCCTCGGGCTACATTGCAGACAGAACAGGCAAATGCGCCCGAAACAGTATGCTGGGGCTGTGCAGCTCCGGCGTGCTTTTGTTTATTGCCACGAGGGTCGGCGATGCGCAGACGTCCGCGATACTGATCGCGCTTGCTACGGGCGCGCTTGGGTTCGGCTCGCCCACTCACTATGCCTTGGCGATGAAAATCCTCCCGAGTTCACTGACATCGACCGGTATCGGCCTCATCAATGGTATCGGCAATCTATTTGGCGCCTTTGCTCCGATGGCGATCGGGTGGATCATAGAGCGTACCGGAAGTTTCCAGGCCGGACTGCTCGTCATTGTCTGCGCGAGCATTGTCGGAGGCCTCTCCTTGATTCCGCTCGTGAGAGCGCGACTATAGTCGTCGCCTCTTAACGTCTATCGAGTACCGGAGGGGTGATGGTTAACCGAGCTTTATCGCGGCTTCGTTCAAGACGCCGGTCCTTTGCGCCGCGCGATTCATCGCAGGCTATTGGCGCATCGACGTCGGGCCATAGGAAGTGGTGAATGAGCGATCTTACGAAAAGTCTTAAGACGGCGCTTTCGGCTTACAAGCGCGATGAGAGCGCAGCGCATGCCTATCCGGATTTGCGCGACCATTTACATAATCTCGCGGCCGCCGGATTGCTCGTCGTCATAGACCGTCCGGTGAATAAAGATACAATCATGCATCCGCTCGTGCGTTGGCAATATCGCGGCGGAATTCCTGAAAAGGATCGCCGCGCGTTTTTGTTCACGCGTCCGACCGACAGCAAAGGCAAAATCTACGAAGGCGCGGTTCTGATCGCGGGATTGGCCGGAAGCCGCGACATCTATCGTATCGGTTTCGGTGCCGATCTCGATGCGATCGGTCCTGCCTGGCTGAAAGCTTTGAACGCTCCCTTGGCGCCGAAACTGGTGGCGCAGGCGCCGTGTCATGACATCGTTTATATCGGCGATGAGCTCGACATTCCGGGGCAGGGCTTGGACGGCCTGCCGGTACCCATATCGACGCCGGGGTGGGACAATGGGCCCTATCTGACCGCCGGACACTTCATCACGAAGGATCCGGACACCGGCATCCAGAATCTCGGGAATTACAGAGGCCAGATAAAGGGCCCCCGGCGTCTGGGAATGAATCCGTCGGTCGAGATAAGACCCGGCATTTATGTTCATTGGGAGAAGTACAAGGCGCGCAAGGAACCGCTTCCTTGCGCGGTCATTATCGGCTGCCCGCCCGTCGTCTCTTATACGGCGGTGCAGAAGATGCCGGAATCGCTCGACGAGCTGCATGTGGCTGGCGCTCTGGCCGGAGAACCGATCGAAGTCGTCAAAGCGAAAACGGTCGATCTGCTCGTACCCGCACAGGCGGAGATCGTTATTGAAGGTTATATCAATACGGAGTTCCTTGAACCGGAGGCGCCTTTTGGGGAGTCGCACGGCTATGTCCACCTTCAGGAATATAATGCCTTCATGGATGTGACGGCCATCACGCGCCGGCGGACTCCGATTCTGACATCCTTCATCAGTCAAGTGACGCCGAGCGAGTCGAGCGTCATCCGGCGCGCCGCCATGGAGCCGGTGATGCTGAATCATCTTCGCTCTTCCATGGGTGTCTCGGGCGTCAGGCGTGTTCATATGCATGAACCATTGACGAGCGTGATCGCTTTGATTGCCATTCAATTCGCGCGGAATACGCCCGAAACCGAAATATGGCGCGCGCTTTATGGCGCGTCGTCGCTGCATCGCTATGCGGGCAAATGGATCATCGCGATCGATGAGGACGTTGATCCTGAGAACGCGGATGCACTTTTTTGGGCGATGTCTTACAGGTCTCAGCCGCAGAATGATATTCGGATTCTCGACCGTAAGGATCCGGGGCACGGGCCTCGGAATGCGATGAGCACGAAAGACAGCGCTTCCGTTCTCATCAATGCGACGATGCGCGGAGACTTTCCGCCGATCGCACTTCCGAAGCGGGAATTCATGGAGGAAGCGCGGGAGCTCTGGCATGAAATTGGTCTCGGTGTGCTTAAGCCAGAGGCACCTTGGCACGGTTATGATCTCGGTCTCTGGCCGGAATGGCTTGAGGAACAGGCGAGGCGTGCGACGCGCAGCGAATATTTTAAGACAGGCGAAGAGATCCAAAGCCAGCGCCGGAATGATGTCGCCATGAACGCGCCCATCTCGGAAAACCCGGCGGAGACGACGAAATAGAGCTTAGGATCTGTGCTGGCCACAATCGCTGGAAGACCGGTGTTAGACGTTATAAAAAAGGGGCCGCATCAATATGCGGCCCCTTCCTTTTGATCTGACGGATCTGTTCTACGCCTTACGAACCAAATCGCGGCATCCTGGGCAAACCAAGAGCTTCCGGGAATGCGATCGAGATCGCGGCGCCTATGGTCATGGAGTGCTTGATATTTGGATTGGGAGTCGCAAGGCCAACTTCATCCGGATTCCAGATGTAATCGAAGAACGGCTGGAAATAGGTGCCAGGCGCGATCGCCAATTGATAGTTGACCTCCATGAAGGTTTCGGAGCTGTTCATCGTTCCGATTTTATGTTGATTCAGAAGCTTGTAGTTTTGGTTTTGAATGAATGAATCGTTCAAGCCAAGATACATGGCCGCGATATTGATCGTATCGTGCGGCCGGGCACCGAAGAGACCCTTAAGAGAGGCACCGCCGGAGAAGGAGTCTTTCATGTTGTTTTCGCCGGACGTGGAATAATTGAAGCCGGCAAACAATGTCAGGCCGCGATCATTCGTCGGGTCTGGACGCCAAACAACCTGTTGCGCCTGAACCCAAAGGCCGCTGTTGCCGTGATCCAATTTCGCGGTGCCGCCTAAAAGACCCAATATTTTCCCTTGGGTGCTGATCATAGGATCAGTGTAATCGCCGGTGTTGTAAAACCAGCCGATGTCATAGGCCCTGGGGTGAAGATCATTCTCGTAGGTCGTGCGATAGCCGACCTGCATGGGGAAGACCGCACCTCTTGCCTTGTCGAAGCTCCAGTCTTCGCCTGGCCACCCATAATGATTAATGGTGCTCAACGCGGGTTCATTTTCATAAACGCCGGCGTTTACATAATAGGAGCCGGGCAGCTTGAGTTGTGCCACGCCCGCCCATGACGAGGCGTTATAGGCCGGATAGGCCTTTGAATAGGCGTAAGGCGCGGGGACGGCGCAGAAGCCGGTGACGAACACGCAATAGACGTTGGAGAAATCGAACTCCGGTCCGGGCGGAAGCCGGCCTACGCGAATGTCCAATTGATCATTGAACAATTTCTGCTCATACGAGAATTCGTTGAGCCGGCTCGCCGCGTTATAGGACCAAACTCTGTTGAACGGATAGAGAGAACCGGAGAACGGGAAATAATTCGCCCCGTTCATGTCGTTCACATAGACGTGCAAGTAGCCGCCGGGGATGCCCGCGATACGGCTCAAATCGAGGTCAACGCCAAGCAGCGTGAAGCCTTCGTAATACGCGCCCCTCTTTTGTCCGCCAGATGCGTTGTCGGCGACGTTATTGAACGTCCTGCCGTTGATGTAGACGCCGTAGCTGGCGAGCGTCTGCCCTAACTCTGCTCCATAGGGCCGCAGATTAAAGAGATAATCACTCGTCGTGTCGGCCTGCGGCGCTAATTTAGGGGAGGCCAGGGGCGACTCTCCCGATCCTTGATTGCTCATGCCTTGTGCGTATGCCACCGCCGATGAACAAACAAGCGGCATACATAGCGCTAGAGTTCGGCAGAGTTTCCTTGAACGCATCGATTACCCCCACTTAAAAAATCGACCGCGCGATTGGCGCCCTGAATACAAAGCATCTTATGTGCCATATTGTCTTTTTGTCAGACGATCTTACTATAATACGAGCTTGAATGATTCTAGAACCCGTAAGGTAAGGGTAGTTGCCGGTTTGTTCAGGCAATAACTTTCCTTTCAGCGCATAAAGGGCGCTTAAGGGAAAGAAATTATGGCGTGATGGGGGAGTTTGGCGTTGCACGGAGGGCGCGGAGCGAAGCGCTCTGCTTAGTCTACGGACCGGGTAGAAATATCCAATGCCGAAGGTTCGTGCAATTTACATCTTTGCTGATTCACGCACGCTATCGATCAAGGAGGAGCGCAGCAAAAAGGCGCGCGCTTGATCGGCATCGGCGGCGGTCGCACGAAGCTTATCTAAATTGGCCGATCTGGCTTTGTCGTCTTTTTCTTCGAGACGCTTTTTATTTGCAACTGTCTGTTCCTGAACGAACTGGATATTTAAAGACCGGCGCCTGTGTGAGTATCGATCGAGGGTGGACTCATCTGCGCCGTGCAAAGCGACGGATGCGAGGGAATCCACGGCATCGATCGCATCGTGAATTCCGAAGTTGAGGCCGAGGCCGCCGATCGGATTATTGACGTGAGCGGCATCGCCCGCGAGCAGGACGCGCCCGGTACGGAAGGTCTTGGCCACACGCTGATGAACGCGATAGAGGTTTCTATGGACAAGCTGGTAATTCTCCTCGGACGCGTGAATACGATTGAGGCGGGTCAGCGCGTTTTCGACTGAAAGTGCGGCGTCGTCTGCTTCATCTTCAGGCACCGGGAAGACGACACGCCAGCGTCCTTTGAGATCGTCGCCGGCGACTTTGAAAATATTTGCCCATTCGGACGCATCGGCCAGATAGTTTCGATAGCAACAGCCCATCAGCCCTTTCAGGTCGTCGAGAATTGTCAGGACGAGAAATCGTTCCGGCCAGGTATATCCTTCGAAATCGATGC
>JAATEW010000238.1 GCA_015655535.1 Hyphomicrobiales bacterium
ATCGACGGTGGGACGCCTCCATGCACATATCTTGCAAGGAATCCTACAGTCTTTTGACGCGGCGTGTAATCCCCAAAGGTAATGTGGACGTGGCTGTCTATGAGGCCAGGGATGGCAACCGTGCCGCCCGCATCTATGACGACATCGGCACTGGCGAGGTCAACACCTCCCGCTGCGCCCACGTAGCGGATCAGTCCCTCTTCCATGAGGATCGTGTCGCCGGCGCAGAAGGGATCGGCCCAGTTTCCCGATACGATCGTTGCCAGATTTGTGATCGCAGTCCGCAAGACCCTGCTCCCGCTTTTTAGCGACCGGCACTCACCGGATCCGCCTGCCGCTGCTTTTGCTTTGCTTCTGCAAGAGTAAGTCCGCCGACACGTGCGTTGATACGGCCTCTTGTCGCCAAGCAGAAGATGAGCGCGATTTCGTCCGGCATAGGCGCATCGGGCAAAACGATGCTCATCGTATCATAATGCGACCGGACATAGACATCATCCTTCGAGTTCATGGGAACGTCGATCAGCGTGCCGGGCGTCGCCACCTTGGTAACGGATGAAATCCAGGCCTCGCCACCGCCGATCGCCTCGCGAAAGGGCGTCGCGAAGGCGGTCGTGAGCAAGGCGTTGGCGTGTTCCTTCTCGCCAGCTATGCCGACAAGGCCGGCCTTGCCGTAGCTTTCGACGGCGCCGTCAAGCAATCGAATGGCTCTGTCCGCCATTTCACGCGCCAATCCGACACTTGCTTCGATAAGCGGGCTGAGATCTTCGACAAAACGCCCAGCATAGGGGTTCTCTACGATGACAATTTCCGCGATCTTCTGAAGCGGTACATCGGCTTTACGACCAGCATCATAAAGATGTCTTTCGATAATCGTCGCATTTCTACGGACTTTTAAGTTCATCAAGGTATCACTATCTTTACAAGTCGTTGACGGGCTTTGGCAATAATGTCATATTGTAAGACATTATGTCAAGCAAAAGAGGTCTTCATGCGAGGCAATGCGATCTTGTTTTCGGAGATGACTCCGGGCACCGATTTTGAGGCGGATTTCCATGATTGGTATGACAATGAGCATATTCCGCTGCGCATGACTTCGCCCGGTTTCGTCAGCGCCCAACGCTATGCGAGCCAGGAAGGCGGTGGATATCTCGCGGTTTACGAGATGAGCGAACTCGCGGCGCTCGAAACGCCGGTATATGAAAAGATCAAGAAGGAACCGAGCGACAGAACCCGCTGGATGCTGGGACATGTTGGCGGCTTCACGCGATATTTATGCAGATCGATCGGCAACGCGGAGAACGCGGCTGGCGCACTTGAATTTGATCGCGCCCCGCTCCTCTACGCCGTCTGGTTCAACGTTCCGCAATCGGATGTGGCCGAATTCGACGACTGGTACGACCACGAACACGTGCCGATGCTGATGAAATGTCCGGAATGGCTTCAGGTCCGCCGTTTCGACGTGGTGGATGGAGTTCCCAACCAATACACACGGCTCGCTCTCCATTATATTGCGAGCAAGGACGCATTGGACTCCCCAGAACGCGCGGCTGCGCGTAAACCAGTTGGCGGGACCAGCTCGCCCAGAGACCCTGGTTTAAGGGTCAATATTCGATTTTTACAAAGCATCGCGACCGGCACAGCGGACGCCATCCGGAGTTATGATGGACCTCAAAATTTCAACCCAAACCGTTCAAGGGCAAGCCGTCCGCAAGCTGCGCGAGGCCATCATTACCGGAATGTTTCAGCCCGGAGACCGTCTCGTCGAAGCAGACATGTGCGCAAGGCTTGGTGTGAGCCGTCCTTCTCTAAGAGAGGCGCTCCGAAGTCTCGAGGCGGAAAGACTAATCGTGATCGTGCCCAATAAAGGGCCTTATATTCCGATCCTCAACCTCGACGAAGCCAAACAAATCTACGATGTACGGGCTCTCTTGGAAGGCGAAGCCGCCGCGTTGTTTGCGGCCCGCGCAACAAAAGAAGCGACGGATATCATGAAGCAGGCTTTGATTGCTTTTGACGCCGCGACGAAAAGCGAAAACCTCCACGGCCAGATTGAAACGACCCGACAATTTTACGATCAGTTATTATCCGGATGCGGCAATAAGATTATCGAAGAGATGCTGACGACACTAACGGCCCGGATCACCTTTCTAAGGTCGAAGTCCATGTCCCAACCAGGCCGGGCGCAGAAAAGCAGCCGGGAGATGAACGCGATTTTGAAAGCCGCCGCAGCCCATGACACGGAGGCGGCACGCGCGGCCGCGATAACCCACGTAAGGCTGGCTTGTAAGGCTGCGACCGACGCGTTTTTGGCGGATCACCAGTCGGGAAAGAAGATTCGGAGGCCGGCCGCCGCCAAGACTGCAAATGTTTCGCCCAAAATCAGTTGATTCAGGGATAAATGAATAGGGTTGCGGCACTTGGCAGAGCCGTCAGTCGCGATTGAGCCAAACGGTCTGGAGATTGACGAATTCGCTTATGCCGAAATGGGCAAGCTCCCGCCCATATCCACTGCGTTTGACGCCTCCGATCGGAACGCGGGGATCCGAAGCGGAAAATCCATTTATGAAGACGCCGCCCGTTTCAAACCGCCGTGCCAGTTCCCGCGCCAGGCCATAGTCCTCGGTCCAAAGACTGCCGCTCAACCCATATTGACTTTGGTTCGCCAAGGCGATGGCTTCCTCGGCGTCGCGCACCACGGTCAGCGCGGCACAGGGCCCAAAGGTTTCTTCGTCGAAGGCCGGCATGCCCGGTTTGACCCGCGCCAGCACGGTCGGCTCATAGTAAAAACCCCTGCCCTCGACCGGAGCCCCACCCATGATGAGATCGGCACCCAATGTCCGGGATGCCTCGATCTGTTTGTGGAGTTGCGTTCTCAAATCGGCCCGCGCCATAGGTCCAAGTTGCGTGGTGCTTTCCATAGGGTTGCCCATTTTCAAGGCAGAAACCCCGTCGACAAATCGCGCCGTGAATTCGTCAGCTATCTTTTCTTCGAGCAGGAAGCGCTTGGCTGCGATGCAGACTTGACCATTATTCTGAAATCGCGATTTGACGGCGGCGGCGGCGGCGCGTTTCAGATCCGCGCCGCGCAGGACGATAAAGGCATCGGAACCTCCAAGCTCCAGAACGGTCTTTTTCAAATGAGCCGAAGCGCTCCCGCCGACTATGGACCCGGCCTTCGGTCCTGCCGTAACGCTGACCGCAGCGATACGCGCGTCCGCGATAATGTCTCCAACCTGCTGATCCGGGATATTCAGGATGGAAAACACGCCGTCCGGCAACCCGCTCTCAAGCCAGGCCGCCTGAATGTTTAACGCGCAGCGCGTCACGTTCCTCGCGGGTTTGAGGATGAAGCAATTGCCGGACAAGATGATCGGAACGGCAGCCCGCAAAACCTGCCAAAAGGGGAAATTCCACGGCATGACGCCGAGGATCACGCCAAGCGGAAGATGGGATATATAGGCCGTTCCGGTCTCGACATTTAACGGCAGATCCGCCAGGAGCTGAGACCCGTTCTCAGCATACCAATCGCATTGGCGGGCGCATTTTTCGACTTCGGCCAAGGCTTCGCCGATCGGCTTTCCCATTTCTCTTGTTATGTCGGAAGCATAGCGTTGAGCATTCTCACGCAGAGTTTTGCCCATTTGCAAAAGCGCCGCGGAGCGGCTTTCGACGCTATCCCTTCGCCAATGGGAAAATGCGGTCTCAGCACCGGTGAGCGTCCGCTCTATGTCCTCCCGCGTTTGATTTGGGAAGAGTTCGATCAAGTCACCCGTAGACGGGTCGATGGACGCTGTTGCGAAATGGGTGTCGGTTATCATTCACATCATCGCAGGAGGAGATTATCGTCTTGCGGGCAACTTACTATTGTCAGACAATATGTCAATATTGTCGGTTTCCAAACAGCCCCCATGGAAAATGAAGGAGTGAGATGAGCTATCCTGTCGTCCTCATCACCGGTGCGCTTACAGGCATCGGACGCGCTACTGCTTTGGCCTTCGCTCGTGAAGGCGCTCACGTCGTGGTTTCAGGCCGGCGTGACGATGTGGGGGCGCAGCTCGCTGCCGAATTGAGCAAGACGAGCGGTGTTGCAGCCCATTATATACGCGCGGATGTGCGGCAGGAGAACGAGGTGGAGCGGTTGGTGCAAGAGACGGCAAGCCATTTCGGCCGCCTCGACGTCGCAATCAATAACGCGGGCACG
>JAATEW010000063.1 GCA_015655535.1 Hyphomicrobiales bacterium
ACGCCGACTTGAACCAAGTCACCGACGCTTTGATGGGCGCGGCCTACGGATCGGCCGGCGAGCGCTGCATGGCGATTTCCGTCGCGGTGGCGGTCGGCAAGATCGGCGATGCGCTGGTCGAACGGCTCACACCCGTGGTCCAGGCGCTGCACATTGGCGCGGGTGTCGATCCGACGTCTGAAATGGGGCCGCTCGTCACCAAGACCCATCTCGACAAGGTCAGGGCCTATGTGGACGCGGGCGTCGCGCAAGGTGCGAAACTCGTCGTCGACGGGCGCAACTTCAAAGGGCCGCAGGGCTATGAGAGTGGTTTCTTTCTCGGCGGCTGCCTCTTCGACGATGTGGCGCCCGAGATGACGATCTACAAGGAGGAGATTTTCGGGCCGGTCCTATCGGTGGTCCGCGCGCCCGATTTCGAGTCGGCGCTCGATCTCGTCAACGCGCATGAATATGGCAATGGAACTGCGATCTTCACGCGCGACGGCGACGCGGCGCGCGACTTCGCGCATCGGGTTCAGGCTGGCATGGTCGGCATCAATGTACCGATCCCGGTGCCTATGGCGTTTCATTCTTTCGGCGGCTGGAAGCGGTCGCTCTTCGGCGATCATCATATGCATGGCGCCGAAGGCGTGCGTTTCTACACACGGCTGAAGACCGTGACCGCGCGCTGGCCGACGGGCATCCGCAAGGGCGCCGAATTCGTCATGCCGACCATGTGACCTTGCGCGGAGCGGAGATGCGTCGCCGCGCAGATTGAATCTGAAAACCTGAGCCCGTGGGCTCAGGTCAATGCGATGGACCACTGATGCCTGTTTGCGATCAGTAGGAAATCTGGGGCGGCGCGCCGAAGGCGTTGCCGACGACATAGAAGGGGAATTGCGCGACCTGTCCGGCGAAATGGGCCGGAGCGCCGATTATGACCAAAGGCGTATTGCCGGTCGCCGGAAACACAGAACCCACCGCGCGGAAGGGCAGGCTGACGACGGTGGCGGCGATGGCGACAGGCGCCGTCACGATCACGCCGGGGCCATGGAACGGATCGGGAGCCGCGACGATCGGCTCGGGAGCGGCCCGTCTCACCGTCAGGGAATGATAGCCGTAATGATGATGGTGATGGTGGTGATAGGCTCTGGCCTCAGCCGGCAGAGTGAGCGCCGTTGCGAGAACCGCCGGTATCGTGGCGATTAGCGCCAGCTTTGTTGTCTTCGTCTGCATGCTGATGATCTCCTTAGTCTTCGTTGGTCTAGTCCGAAGGTCGCTATAAGCATTGAATAAGGCCGTTGCTGGGCAAGGCCATATTGCGCAGCGGCGCGATTTGAGTCCGCTTCTCATCTCAAAGCATGAGCTGTTTTAAGAGTCTAGCCGAGGGAAAGCCCCGAAACGACAGTGTGATTGGATGGGGTCGGTTCACGCATAAGCGGCGGGGGTCGGCGGTGCTTTTTTCGTCATGCGTTGCAAAGGAACCACACTTCGTCCGGCGCGCCAGCGCCGTGTAGTGGTCTCGCACCGGAGAATGATGCAATCGCGCAGGCGCATCTATGGATCAGCGCCACCAGCTTCTTCGGCGATGGAAGAGACCGAGAAGGATCAAAAGCACGATGGCGCCGATCGTGGCGACAATAATCTGGTCGATAAGTCCGGCGCCGAGATGAATTCCGACCCGGGGCAGGAGCCAGCTTCCGATCAGAGCCCCGATGATGCCGACGCAAATATCGGGGATCAGGCCAAAGCCATAGCCTCGCACAATGAGACCGGCCAGCCATCCGGCGATCGCTCCGACGAGGAGAATGATGAGGAGACTTTCACCCGACATGATGGCCTTTCCCGCGTCTGCACGCGACATCCAATTCCAAATTTACACGCGCGGCGTATAAGCTTCTAGTGCCGGTCGATTTCGAATTCCGTTCTCATGAACTGAATCAGCCGATGCTTCTGATGACTGTCGAGGCCACCATAGAGCGGTTCGGCCGCATCGGCGAGCCTTTGTAAAGAGACGTCGCGCAGGGTGAGCTGGGTGGCCTCGTCGCGCATCAGGGCGAGGTCGTTTGGCCGCTCTTCGCGATCGCGGCGGCTCTCGGAGGCGCTCCGGCCAGCCATGAAAGTCTTCAACTGGCCGACGCCATAATCGTGCAGTGCCGTCTGGAGGCTGGGCCAATTCTTCTCCTGATCTGGCGTCAGCCGCAGCTCTGCCTTGAGCCAGGCGATCCTGGCATCGACGTCGTTTGCAATCTGATTGTCCGAGGGGCCGGTCTGGTCCGTTTGCGCGGCTTTGGGTTGTGGCGGCTTGGCGTCGCCCGTTTCGGCGAATGCGCCATTGATGCTGGCGGCGCATATGAGTGCCAGGCTCGAAAGCCCAATGATGATTTTTTTCTTCATCTTATCCGCCGGTATACGTCGGGCCACCCGGAATCGGCGGGCGGCATCGCAAGGGGATTCATCGCACATAAGGCGACGGCCGCTGATAACACCCGTAAAACAGCTAAGTTCCTATTGCACGGGGACGTTTAGAATGAGTGACAGTCAAATGCCCCGGCGGGTGTCCGCATGCCCCTGAGTAGTTTCCCCAATCTATGACAGCGGACTGTGGATACCTATGTTCAGCTTGACAGGGCAATGCAATGGCCGACAGCCATGCTAAATGGAGATCAAATTCATGTCGTTGGGGCTTATTCTTCTTATTCTCATCATCATCTTTTTATTCGGCGGCTTCAGCGGCCGGTTTGGCGGCTACGGCTATGGCTACGGCAATGGTGGTATTGGCATCCTTGGGACCATCCTGCTGGTCGTGATCATACTGATGGTGATTGGAAAAATTTGAGGGCTGGACCCTCGGACCCTTCTCACATGTCGCGCAGCGCCGGCAGCGGATCGAGCGCTTGCGGTGCCTGCGGGTCATGCGGTTGCGCGCCGCCCGCCTCGGGCGCGAGATCGACATGGCGCGTTTCGCCGATCCATAATACGGCACCCAGGCTGACGAGCGCCGCCGCCGTGAGATAGGCGCCGACCCAGTTGAGGCCGCCTCGATCTGCGAGCATCTGCGCGATGGAGGGTGCGAAGGAAGCGCCGAGAATGCCACCGAGATTATAGGTGACCGAGGCGCCGGTGTAGCGCACCCGCGTCGGGAAAAGCTCCGGCAAATAGGCACCCATAGGCGCGAAGATCGCGCCCATCAGGAAAAGTTCGCCGAAGAGAAACAAGGTGATCACTAGAATCGAGCCGTTGCCGAGCAGAGGCCCGAAGAGAAAGCCCGAAAGCCCCATCAGCACCAGTCCGCCGATCAGCACGGGGCGGCGGCCGAGACGGTCGGACAGGCGGGCCGACATGGGAATCGCGATCACCATCCCGAGAATGGCGAAACATTCGAGCGCCAGAAATGCGGGCCGCGAAAAACCCAAAGCCGTCGTGCCATAGCCGAGCGCGAAGACCGTGCTGAGATAAAAAAGGCCATAGCAGGCGACCATCGAGAGGCTGCCGAGCATTGTCCGCAAGGCATTATGCCTGACAAGCTCTCCAAGCGGCACCCGCGCCGGCCGTTCCTGCCTCATCGCCTGGGCGAAGACGGGCGTCTCCGAGAGCTTCAACCGCACATAGAGCCCGATGAAGACGAGCACCGCGCTCATCAGAAATGGCACGCGCCATCCCCAGCGCTGGAACGCGTCGCCTCCAAGCGACGCCGCGAGCGCCAGAAAAATCCCATTCGCAAAAATGAAACCGATCGGTGCACCGAGCTGCGGAAACATGCCGAACCAGGCGCGGCGGCCGGCAGGTGCATTCTCGATCATCAACAGCGCGGCGCCGCCCCATTCGCCACCCAATCCGATGCCCTGGCCAAACCGCAAGACGCAAAGCGCGAGCGGCGCCCAAAAGCCGATCTGCGCATAGCCCGGCAAAAGCCCGACCAATGTCGTGCAAGTTCCCATGATCAGAAGCGACGCGACGAGAGTCGCCTTGCGCCCGCTGCGGTCGCCGAAATGGCCGAAGAGCGCCGATCCGACCGGGCGCGCGATAAAGGCGATCGCGAAAGTCGCGAAGGAGCTCAGTTGCTGCGCGGTCTGCGAATTGGAGGGGAAGAAGATCGGCCCGAGAACGAGCGCCGCAGCCGTCGCATAGACATAGAAATCGTAATATTCGATCGCCGTTCCGATAAAACTGGCGATTACGATCCGCGGTGTCATGAGCTCTCCATCCGGTGTTTCGTTCTTCGCCCCTTATACGCCAGCACGGTTCGTGTGCGCGAGCGCACATGGACCGCTGAACCCAAACGAAGCGGCGCGCGACCTATGGGCATAGG
>JAATEW010000181.1 GCA_015655535.1 Hyphomicrobiales bacterium
GCCGGTTTGCGCGCGCTCTTTGCCTCGCGCCACGCCGATTGGGACAAATTCGATTCCGTTTTCAATGCCTTCTGGTTTGCCCATGGCACCAAAGGCACGGCTCGTTTCGAGGACCGGCGGCAGGTGCCGGCCGGGCGTCGTCCTCCTGCCGGTCCTGAGGATGGCCCGCCTCGGTCTGGCGCCGGTGAAGGCCTGGAGCGGCCCGACTCGGCCGGTGATCCCGCATCGGCTGAGGCTGGCCGTGACCGGCAGGGGGGCCCGGCCGCGCAAGAAGTGATCGGGAAAAAAGACTTCCGCCATATCCTGGATCAAGAGCAGCTTCGCCGCGCCTATGCGCTCACCGACCGGCTCGCCGCCAAAATGCGGACGCGGCTGACACGGCGTGACAAAGCCGCGAAGCACGGGCGCCACCTCGATTTCCGCCGCGTGATCCATCGCAGCATTTCACGCGGCGGCACGCCCATCGATCTTGTCTTCAGGCGGCGCAAGACGAAGCCTCTGCGGGTTGTCATGCTGCTCGATACATCCGGCTCGATGAGTGCCTATACGCCGCTCTTCGTGCGCTTCATGCACGGCATGCTGGGCTCGTTCAAATATGCCTCGACCTTTCTCTTTCATACGCGCCTCGTCGATGTGACGGGCGCGATGACCGAGAAAGATCCGCAGCGCGCCATCGACCGTTTTAGCCTGATGACCGAAGGCGTCGGCGGCGGCACGAAGATTGGCGAAAGCCTCGCCACCTTCAACGCGCATTATGCGGCGCGCGCGATCCGCTCGCGCACCGCCGTCATGATTATCTCGGATGGATATGAGACCGGCGAGCCGGATGTTCTCGCAGAAGAAATGAGCGCTTTGCGGCGCCGTTGCCGCCGCATCGTCTGGCTCAATCCGATGGCCGGCTGGCAGGACTATGCACCCGAAGCGCAAGGCATGAAAGCCGCCCTGCCCTTCGTCGATCTCTTCGCGCCCGCGCATAATCTCGAAAGCCTCGAAGCGCTCGAACCCTATCTCGCCCGGATTTGAAGGAGGAGGTGATGATGACAATCGCGTCCGACACGATGACGATGATGCGGAACATGCAGGAACAGGAACTGCCTTTCGCGGTTGCGACCGTCGTGCGAACGGTTTCCGTCACGGCCGCCAAGGCAGGCGCCAAAGCCTTGATCCTCGAAGACGGTACCGTCGTCGCGGGCTGGATCGGCGGCGGCTGCGCCAGAGGCGCCACGCTGAAAGCAGCAAAGGAATCGATCGCCGACGGACAGCCGCGGCTGATCTCGATCCAGCCGAAAGACTTGCTCGCCGATCTCGGCATTACGGCCGGCGAAACAAAGGAAGGCATTCGCTACGCCAACAATATGTGTCCGAGCCAAGGCACGATGGACATATTCGTCGAGCCTATATTGCCGCGCCCCGAACTCGTTGTCATGGGCGCGTCTCCAGTCGCGGTGGCGCTGACCGAGATCGCGGGCGCATTCGGTTTCGATGTCACGGCGGCGGCCCCTGCGAAGGATCACGCCGCGCTCAACGACGCGGATCACCGGATCGACGGATTCGATCTGCCGCCCGCCAAACGCCAGCGCTTCGTCGTCGTCTCGACGCAAGGTTCGGGCGATGAGCTGGCGCTTGGCGCGGCACTCGCCGCTGAAGCCAATTATGTGACCTTTGTCGGGTCGCGCAAGAAGGCCGCGGCCTTGACCACGGCGCTGCGCGAGAAAGGCGCCGATGAGACACGCCTCGCCGCGCTCAAGGCCCCGGCGGGGCTCGATATTGGCGCGATCACGCCGGAAGAGATCGCGCTCTCCATACTCGCCGAACTGGTCCAAGTCCGGCGCAAATCCAAAGCCATGCCCAACCCATCAGTGTAAAAAGGAAGATCCAAGATGGACATGAACGGCGAACAACGTATCGAGGCTCCGCGTGAAGCCGTTTGGGCTGCGTTGAACGATCCCGAGGTCTTGAAGCAGTGCATTCCCGGCTGCGAAAGCATTGTCAAAACCTCAGACACGGAAATGGAAGCGGCTTGCACGCTCAAGGTCGGGCCGATCAAGGCCTCCTTCAAAGGCAAGGTCACATTGTCGGAGATCGATCCGCCGAACGGCTATCGCATCTCGGGCGAAGGCACGGGCGGCATGGCGGGCCACGCGAAAGGCGGCGCCAAAGTCACATTGGTGGCCGATGGCGATGCCACTATTCTTCAATATGAAGTCAAAGCCGAAGTCGGCGGCAAGCTCGCGCAATTGGGTTCGCGCCTGATCGACGTCACGGCGAAAAAACTCGCCGGAGAGTTTTTCGAGAAGTTCGGAACAGTCGTGGCCCGCGCGCCGGAACCTGCCACCGCGGGAGAGCCTTCCGCCGAAGGCGAGGCCAAGGAAAAGAAGGGCTGGCTCGGCGGGCTTTTCGGCAAGTCCAGCGCGGCTTTGATCCTCGCCCTGGGCCTTGCCATGCCAACCTGCTGTCTCGACGGCTCGCATCACGCAGCGGGAGCGCCTCTGTTCCCTATCTGCACAGCGCTGCGCTGACGATTCAAAGACGCAACCCGCGCGAGGATCGTATCGATGCCAAATGCTTGGCAATTGATGCTCGAGGCCGTCATCGGCTTTTGAAATTCGCGGGAACCACCCGTTATTTTCTAAGTTCGCAATCCAGGTGCCAGTCCGCATTGGCGGCCTGGCATGGCTAGAACGAAAGGAAACGACATGAGTTGGTTTTCGAAGGACATCAAGACGATGGCCGATCTCTTCGTGCATACGTTGCGGGATATCTATTATGCCGAAAATCAAATCGTCGATGCCTTGCCTGTGATGATCGACAAGGCGACGGAACCTCGGCTGAAACAGGGTTTCCAACTGCATCTCATCGAGAGCAAGAATCAGATCAAACGGCTTGAACAGGTGTTCGATATGATCGACGTCGACGCGCAGAGCGTCAATTGTCCGGCGATCGACGGCATCATCGACGAGGCCAATGATATAGCCGGCGACATCGCCGACAAGGATGTGCTCGATGCTGCTCTCGTCGCCGCGGCGCAGGCGGTCGAACATTACGAAATCAGCCGTTACGGCACCTTGATCGCTTGGGCAAAGCTTCTCGGCCGGCCCGATTGCGCTGCGATCCTGCAGCAAACCCTGACCGAGGAAAAAGAGACGGATGCCAAGCTGACGTCGATGGCCAAAACCAGCATCAATCGGAAGGCGGCATAAAGGACAGGCCTGGGCCGCCGTTTCCGCGGCGGCCCACGGCATATCCAATTGGTCTTTGCAAGCTTCGCCGCTCTAAAACGCAACAATTTTTATTGAAGGAACCAAAGCTACCGCCGCGCCATTCTTAGGCGGGTCATTGGAGCGCGGTTGAGTGATGGAATGGAATAAAGGGCCTGCATGGTACGCTGCTGTCTTCACAGCGTCACTTTTAACCTCATGGGCATTTTTCAGCGCACAAGCGCAAACGCCTCCCACCTTCACAAACACCAACGACGACAAAGAATGGACGATGCCGGCGAAAAATGTAGCCAGCACGCGTTACAGTTCGTTGGACCAAATCAATTCAAAAAATGTCAAAGACCTTAAAGTGGCTTTCACATTTTCGACCGGCACGGAAAAAGGCGCCGAAGGCGCGCCGCTCGTGATCGGCGACACGATGTATGTCGTGACGCCCTACCCCAATATTCTGTTCGCGCTCGATCTCACAAAGAACGGCGCCTTGAAATGGCGCTACGATCCGAAGCCGAGCCCGGCCGCGCAGGGCGAAGCTTGCTGCGACGTGGTCAATCGCGGCGCCGTTTTCACCGATGGCAAGATCATTTACAACACGCTCGACGATTATACCGTCGCCGTCGACGCCAACACCGGCAAGGAAGCCTGGCGCACGAAGATGGGCGAGATCAACAAAGGCGAGACCATGACCATGGCGCCTTTGTTGATGAAGGATAAAGTCCTGGTCGGCGATTCAGGCGGCGAGATGGGCGTGCGCGGCTGGGGTGCGGCGCTTGACGTCAAGACCGGCAAAATCGTCTGGCGCGCCTATAACACCGGCCCCGACAAAGACGTTTTGATCGGCTCCGACTTCAAGCCCTTCTATGATTCCGAAAAAGGCAAAGACCTCGGCGTCTCGACATGGCCTGCCGACAGTTGGCAACATGGCGGCGGCTCGGTCTGGGGTTGGGCCTCTTACGATCCGGACCTCAACCTCGTCTATTATGGCGTGTCCAATCCCGGGCCGTGGAATTCCTCGCTGCGGCCGGGCGACAATAAATGGACCGCCGGCCTTTGGGCGCGCAATCCCGATACCGGACAGGCCCGCTGGTTCTATCAATATAGCCCGCACGATCTCTACGATTATGATGGCGTCAACGAAGTGATCCTGCTCGACATGGATTGGCAGGGGCAGCCGCGCAAGGTGCTCGTCCATCCGGACCGCAACGGCTATGTCTATGTCATGGACCGTACGACGGGCGAGGTTCTCTCGGCCAATCCGTTTCAGGACATCACCAGTTCGACCGGCGTCGATCTGAAAACGGGGCGCCTGCAATATGTCGCCGCCAAACAGCCGAAGGTCGGCGAGACGGTGACCGACATCTGCCCCGCGCCGCCCGGCGCCAAGGATTGGCAGCCCTCGGCCTTTTCGAACAAGTCGAAGCTTCTCTATATCCCACACAACAACCTTTGCTTCGACACGAAGGAGCTCGATGTCGGCTATATCGAGGGCACGCCCTATGTCGGCACCGAGGTCCATATGCATGCGGGCCATGGCGGCAACCGCGGCGAATATGCCGCCTGGGACATTGCGAACGGCAAGAAGGTCTGGGCGATCCAGGAAAACTTTCCGGTCTGGAGCGGCACTGTCGTGACGGCCGGCGATGTCGCCTTCTACGGCACGATGGACGGCTGGTTCAAAGCCATCGATGCCAATAGCGGCGATCTTCTTTGGCAGTTCAAGACGGGTTCGGGAATCATCGGCCAACCGGTTACTTATCTCGGCCCGGACGGCAAGCAATATGTCGCGATCCTCTCCGGTGTCGGCGGATGGTCCGGCGCGATCGTGGCCGGTCAAATCGACAGGCGCGACGGCACCGCGGCGCTCGGCTTCGTCAATGCGATGAAGGATCTTCCCGATGTGACGACGACAGGAGGCACACTCTATGTCTTCGCTATTCCTTAGACCCGGTTTGTTTGCGGCGGCGGCGCTTCTCGCCCTGCCGCTCGCGGCGCAGGCGCGCGAGCTTCGCGTCTGTGCCGACCCGAACAATCTGCCCTTTTCCGACGCAAAAGGCGAAGGCTTCGAAAACAAGATCGCCGAACTCGTCGCGTCTGACATAAGTGCGGAGGTCAAATATTACTGGTTCGCGCAGAGACGCGGCTTTCTGCGCAATACGCTGAACGCGCATGTCTGCGATGTCATCATCGGCATTCCGACCGACATGCACATGCTGCGCACGACGAAGCCTTATTACAGGTCCGGCTATGTCTTCGTTCAGCGCGAGGATACAGCGCCTGTCACCGGCTTCGACGATCCGAAACTCGCGCAATTGAAGATCGGCGTGCAGCTCACCGGCAATGACGGCGTCAACACGCCGCCCGCACATGAACTCGCCGATCGCGGCATCGTCTCGAACGTGCACGGCTATATGGTCTATGGCGACTATGCGAAGCCCTCGCCGTTGAAGGATATCATCGACGGGCTGGCGGCGGGCGATATCGATGTCGCCGCCGTCTGGGGACCGGAGGCAGGCTGGTTCGCAGCCAATCAAAACGTGCCGCTGCGCCTGACGCCGGTCGCCAATGCGAGGCTTCCTCTTCCCATGAGTTTCGATATCAGCATGGGCGTGCGCAAAGACGATACGGCGCTGGCGCAGGAGCTTGAGGCTTCGATCGACCGGCACCGCTCGGATATAGACGCCATTCTGACGGACTACCACGTGCCGCGCTTGCCGCTGCCGACAAAAAAAGCGGAGACCGCGCAATGAAATATGTCGCCCTTTTGGCATTCTGCGCCGGCCTCATCCTGGCGGCCATGGCGCGGGCCCAGGAAAGCAGTCCCAGCGGCGCGGATAAATATGCACTTCCGCCCGTGTCCCTAGTGCCCATCACGCCCGGCGGCGGAACGCCGATCGAAGGCAAAAGCAAAATCGGCGAGGAATATGAAAAGAGCCCCGAGCATATCCAGGCCGGCAAGCTTCTCTTTTCCGCGATGAACTGCTCCGGCTGTCATTCGAGCGGCGGCGGCGGTATGGGCTTGAACCTCATGCTTCCGACCAAGGTCTACGGCAGCAGCATCGAGAACCTAGCCGCGACGATTGCCGAGGGCCGGCCCAACGGCATGCCCTCCTTCCGAGGCTTCATTCCGATGGAACAGATTTGGGAGCTTGCCGCTTATGTCAAAACGCTGTCGGTGAATCCCACGGACAAATAACGGCGAGACATAACGGAGACATAGGATGGCCAGCACCTCCATTCCCTATTGCGGAATTGCCCCATCTCCCGGCGGGGTCACCTGGAACCTCGACCCAGTCCTAATCGCCGCTCTCATCGCGGGCGCCGGTCTTTATCTCTTGGCGATGCGGCGTTGGCCGCTCTCGATGCGTGGCGAACCCGCGCCCCGGCCCTTGGCTTTCGCCGCGGGCTGGCTTGTGCTCGCCGCCGCTTTCGTTTCGCCACTGTGCAATTTGAGCGTGGCTTTGTTCTCGGCCCGCATCGGCCAGCATATGATCCTGACTTTGGCGGTCGCGCCTCTGCTTGTGCTCGGCGGCGCCGATATTCTATTTGCGCGCGCCTTCAGCTTCGATGCCAGCCGCCGCGACAGATTCGAGACCTTTGCCGCGCCGCTGCTCTTTGCCTTCGCGCTCTGGTTCTGGCACATGCCCGCGCCTTATGATGCGACGCTGCAAAGCCACACCGTCTATTGGAGCATGGAGATCAGTCTGCTCGTCACAAGCGTCATGCTCTGGCGCTGCCTGTTGCGCGACCTGGCGCGCAATCCAGGCCCCGCCATCGCTGCAAGCCTTTTCACAGGCTTGCAGATGACAGGCCTCGGCGCTTTGCTGGTTTTCGCACCGCGCGCGGTTTTCGCGGCGCATTTCACGACGACCGAGGCTTGGGGCCTGTCGCCGCTGCAAGACCAGCAGTTCGGCGGCCTCATCATGTGGCTGCCCTTCGGCTTGATCCTGGCGGTTCATCTCGTCGGCGCGATCGGCGCCTTCATGCAGGCGCTGGAGCGCAAGGCCGAAGCGATTTAGCGCAGCGTCTCCAGATAGGCCGCGATCTGAGCCGCCGAAGCATCGCTCATCGGAATATCCGGCATGATATTGCCCGGCACGACCGATTGCGGATGCGAGATCCAATATTGCAAATTCTCGGGATTGTTACGCAATATGCCGGCGATATAGATCTGCGATCCGATATGTTCGAGCGAGGGTCCGACCTTGCCGTCAGCGCCAGTGACGCCGGGTATCGTATGACAAGTCCCGCAGCCCAAGCTCGACATCGCCGCCATGGCCTCGCGCGCATCGGACGGCCCGGCAGTATGCGCCGAGTCGCAACCAGCGCAGGCCAACGCAAACCCACAGGCCGCGATCGCGGAAAAGACGCGCGTCATTTGCCGCATGAGGTCACCACGATCGCCGCGAATGTATCGAAGAGAATGGCAATGAAGAACACCGTGCTCATCATAATGCCGCCCAAGGCAATGAAGCGCGTGCGGCCTTCCCCCACTTCGGCAGCATGATGCTCGGGCGTCGTGCTTGATGCCCGCGTGTCGGCGCCTTCATGCCGCGTCGAGCCCCAGGCCTGCATCGAGACGTAGAGAGCAGCGAGCGCGACTAAAGCCGCGACGGCGTCGATCACCAGAAGCGCCGCATGCGTCGACGCCGACGGACTCATCTCAGTGGACGCACAAGCACGGCTGGCAATGGTCACATTGGCGAGAAAATGCACGCCCCAGATGACGGGCGCGCCCATGAGTCCGAAAGCGAGCAAGCCTATATCGACTTCGTGCCGCGCCGGGGCCGGATGTTCGGCATGAGAACCTATGGTTTCATCTTGCGCCATATCTAACTCGCATAGGGCAGAAGGAACATGGTCGCGAAAATCGACAGCCAGACCGCGACGACAAAATGCCAATAGGCGGCGATGATCGAAACGTAGGTGGTACGGATACCGATGATGCGGCCATCGATTGCCCATGCGCACAAGGCGACAAGCGCGATGATGCCCGCTGCGACATGCAGAAAATCGAGGCCCGCCAGCAGCACGTAAAAGGAATCATAGGTGCTGGCAGAAATCGCGGGTGCCTTTTTGGCGAGGTCTAGCGCCTGGAGCATGAGAAAGAGCGAGCCGAAGATGACGGCGAGCCCGACGCCAGGAACGAGCCGAGGCTTGGCTTCCTTGACGAGGCTCCATTGGCTCCAGGCCAAAGCGGCGCTGCTTGCGACGAGGAGAAGCGTGCTCATCGCAGCCAACGTGAGCGGCGGCGGGCCGCTCACCGGCCATTTCACGCCCGCTTGTGCGAGGCAATAATAATAACTGAACAGAAGATAGGCAAAGAGCGAGCCTTCCGTCATAATGATGAACCAGACGCCGTACCAGCCGGAGACGCGCCCCAGGATGGCTTGCTTCCGGCGGGCAGCGATCGCGGCGGGGTCGGATTCCGCCATTTTGAGCGCGACGGCGTCAGACATGCGAGGCCTCCTCGATCGGAATGAGCGGCGGCAAGGAGTCCGGCTGCAACCAAAAGATCAAAACGACCGCGCAAGCAATGAGCGCCATGCCGGCAAGCCACCAGACATGGATCAGCATGCCGATGAAGACGAATGTCGTGGCGAGGCCCAAAAGAAATGGCAGCCAGCTATCGCCCGGCATGCGCAAGACGGAATCGGGCTCGCTGTCGAGCATGCTGGTGCCAAGCGTCTCGCGGCCCTCGTCGAAAGCAAAGCCGCGCGCGACCGATGAGGCGCCGGCGTCACCAAGGCGGTCTTCCCATAGAGGATGGCGGCTGCCCACCTCCGGAATGACGGTGAAATTATACGGCGGCGGCGGCGAAGAGGTCGCCCATTCGAGCGTGCCCGCGTCCCATGGATTGGGCCCAGCGACAGCGCCGCGCCGCAAGCTGACCACGACATTCACGATGAAGAGCAACACACCAATGGCAAAGAGGAAAGAGCCAAGCGTCGTGATGAGATTGAGCGTGGACCATCCCATATCGGGCGAATAGGTGTAGATGCGGCGCGGCATGCCGAGCAGCCCGGAGATATGCATCGGGAAGAAACCGAGATTGAAGCCGATAAACATGAGCCAGAAATTCCACTTGCCGAGACGCTCGTCGAGCATCCGGCCGCTCATTTTCGGAAACCATGTGTAGAAGGCACCGATCACCGGAAAGACATTGATGCCGATCAGCACATAATGAATATGCGCCACGACGAAATATGTGTCGGTCAATTGCCAGTCGACCGGCACCGACGCCGTCATGAAGCCGGAGACGCCGCCAATCACGAAAAGCGCGATCATGCCAGCGTAAAAATGAAAGGCCGCGGTCGCAATCGGGCGTCCAGCCCAGATCGTCGCGATCCAGCAAAAGACCGCGATCGCGCTCGGCACGGTGATGACGAGCGATGCGCCGCTGAAGAAGGAGAGCGCGACGTCGGAAATGCCGGTCGCAAACATGTGGTGGACCCAGACGCCGAAACCGAGCGCCATGGTAGCGACGGTCGACAGAGCGACGAGCGTATAGCCGACAAGCGGCCTGCGGCAGAAAATCGGCAGCCCGTCGGAGACGAAGCCCATCGCCGGAAGCACGATCGCATAGACCCATGGATGGCCGAACATCCAAAAGAGGTGCTGCCACAAGACCGGCTGGCCGCCGTCACCCACGGTGAAGAAATGCGTGCCGAAATTGCGATCGAGCCAGAGCATCAGAAAGGCGAGACTGACCGAAGGCACGACGAGGATATTCGCAAGCGACGCTGTGAGCGTGCCCCAGACCATCACCGGCATGCGATTGATCGACATGCCGGGCGCGCGCGTGCGCATCAGCGTCACGACGAAATTGATCGAGCCGACCGTCGTCGATATGCCGAGGAAAATCATGCCCAGCGCATAGAAGTCGATATTGATGCCGGGGTTGGCGGCCTTGCCCGTATAAGGCACGTAATTGAACCAGCCTGCATTTGGCGCCACGCCCATGATGAAAGCGGCATAGATGAATAGGCCGGCGAAAAGAAAGGTCCAATAGGACAAAGCATTGACGCGCGGAAAGGCCATGTCGCGCGCACCGAACAAAAGCGGCCAGAGATAATTGCTGAAGCCCGAGAGAACCGGCATGGCATAAAGAAAGATCATCGATATGCCGTGCATGGTGAAGAGTTCGTCATATTGCTCCGGCGTCAGGAGCCGCATGTTCGGCCCGGCCAATTGCAGGCGCATCAGCAAAGCCTCGCAACCGCCCAGAATCAGAAAGGCGAAGGCCGTGACGATATAGCGGATGCCGATTTCCTTATGATCGACGCTCATGAAGAAGCCGCGCAAGCCGGGTGCCGTTTCCCACAGCGCCTGCAGGCGCGCCGCAAGCTCGGGAGACGGCGCGACCAGTGGCGGCAATGCCGTCAATCTGTCTTGGCTTTGCATCGGCTGTGCCCTCATCGCCCTTCGAAGCTGTTTCAGTTCAATGTCGCAAGATAGGTGGTGACCGCGTGCAATTCCGGCCCCGAAATATCGAGCACGGGCATTTTGGCGCCGGGTTTGATATGCTGCGGATCGGCGATCCAGCCTGCGAACCAACCGGGCGCATTCGGCAAAGTCCCTGCCGCGATGGTGGAACGGCTCATGACATGAGTCAGATCCGGGCCGACAATGCCGCCGGCGGCTGTTCCGCGCACCGTATGACAGGCGCCGCAATGGGTTTTGAAGGCCTGGCGGCCATCGGCTATGGCCGATGGATCATCCTCCTGAGGCGTTTTGCCTTGGACTTGCGCCACCCGCCACGCTTCGAATTTTTGATCCTCGTCGGCAATCACGGTGAAACCCATATGGGCGTGCTGCTTGCCGCAATATTCCGTGCATTGGCCGCGATAGGCTCCTGGCCTGTCGGCCTGGAGCCAGATCGTGTTCACCTGGCCAGGAATCATATCGGTCTTGCCGGAGAGCGCGGGGACCCAGAAGGAATGGATCACGTCGGCCGCATGCAGATTGATGCGGATAGGCTTGCCGACCGGAATGTGGATTTCATTCGCGGTGTTGAAGATATTCGACGGGTGGTCCTGATCGAGGTAGCGCACCTCCCACCACCATTGATGGCCGGTAATGTCGAGCGACAGCGCCGGCTCATCTTTTGGTTGCACGACGGCGGCAACCGTGGCCATGGTCCAGACCAGGACGCCGAGCAATATGGCGACCGTCACCCCAGTACCGATATAGATCCAGTGCAGCGGCGTCGTTCCCTGGACGAGATCATGCGGGCCGCCGACAGCCCGGCGGCGGAATATGGCCGCGAGGATCAAAGCCGCGACGATAAGAATGACGGCGAGAGAAATCGCGGTCACGCCTTTTGTCAGCGGCAAAATGGCGGCCGCTTTCGTCCCCTCACTTGTCACATAGTTTAGGGGGAACCCATTCATCCAATCGGCGCTCCGTCTGAAGGCGGGCTTGTAACGCCGCTATAGACGGTTGGTTCCGGCCAACGGCTCCGCTGCGGAGCCTGGATCAGAGAATGCTTGCGAGACTTTCGCCGTGCAAATCGATGCTGAGCCCCTGCATCGCCTCCGCGCTGATCTCGCCGCCCATGGCTTTGAGACTTTCTTCGCGGATAAGCGACATCAACTCCTGGCGAAGCCGCGAGAATTCCGCCGAGACCATCATCTCAGGCAGACGCGGCCGCTCAAGCGGCACTTTGATCTCGGCCTTGATCGTGCCGGGGCGCGCCGTCATGCAATAAATGCGGTCGGACAGGAAGATCGCTTCGTCTATATCATGCGTGACGAAGAGAACCGAGATCTTCAAATGCTGCCACATATTGGTGAGGATCTGCTGCATGATGAGGCGCGTCTGCGCGTCGAGCGCACCGAAAGGTTCATCGAGCAGAAGGACCTTGGGGCCGGTCGCGAGCGCCCGCACGATGCCGACACGCTGCTTCATGCCGCCCGACAGCCTGTCCGGATAATGGTTCTCGAAGGCCAGAAGCCCGGCAAGGCCGAGCAAAGTGCGCGCGGCGGTCTGCCGTGCATGCCGGCCCTTGCCCTTCATCGCAAGGCCGAATTCGACATTGCCGCGCACGGTCTTCCAGGGAAACAGCGAATATTGCTGAAATACCATGCCACGGTCGGCGGAAGGTCCATCGACTGCTTCGCCATCGACGGTGACAGAGCCGCGCGTCGGTTTGAGAAAACCTGCCACCGCGTTGAGGAGCGTGGACTTGCCGCAACCCGACGGGCCGATGATGGACACGAACTCGCCGGGGCGCACATGAATCGATGCGTCTTCGACCGCCGCCACTTTGCCGTCACGCGACGGATAGGCGAGGTGGAAATGCTCGACTTCGATAAAACCTTTAGGCGCGATTGCGTCCATTCGATTCGCCTTTACCTGTTCCACGGCATGACAAGATAGCCGAGACCGCGGATCGCCGCGCTCGAACCAAGCCCCAGCACGCCGATGCAGACCATGCCGAGCGCGATATCGGCATATTGAACGAGCGAATAGGCCTCCCAGGTGAAATAGCCTATGCCGAATTGGCCCGAGATCATTTCAGCCGCGATCAGCGAGACCCAGGCGACTCCCATTCCGACCGTGAGGCCGGTGAAAATATGCGGCAGCGCCGCCGGGAAATAGACCTCGCGGAAAATCGCCCGCTCCTTCGCGCCGAGGCATTGCGCGGCGCGGACCAGCACCGGATCGACCAGCGTCATGCCGTGGAGCGTATTGATGAGGATCGGAAAGAAGGAGCCGATGAAGGTGATGAAGACGATGCTCTCTTCATTGGTCGGCCAGAGCATGATCGCCATGGGCACCCAGGCGATGGCCGGGATCGGCCGCAGCACTTCGGTGACCGGAAACACGATCTCGCGCAAAATCTTGAAGCGGCCCATGAGGAGCCCGAGAGGAACGGCGATAATGGCTGCGCCCATGAACCCTAAAAGGATACGGCGGCAGCTCAGCATCACATGCGAGAAGAATTTCGGATCGTGAAAGGCCTTGATCGCGCTGTCGAGAACCTGTTCCGGCGACGGCACATTGACGAAGCGCACATAGATATTGACGCGATAGGCCGTCAGAAAATGCCAAAGCGCCAGAAAGGCCAAAAGCGACAAAGTGCCGAGGAAGAAGCCGCGCAGATCCTTGGCCATGTTGAAGATGCGCTTTGCCAGAGCGGCGGCGCTCACGGACGGCTTGCGTTCAACGCCAGCCGTCAGCGCACTGATTTTTTCCTCGACGGGCTCCGCTTGCGAAGCCTCGAAAACAGCATTTCGTTGCAGCGAGGTTCTGGTCATCAAGGCTCAGTTTCCGTTGGCGGCGGTTTTGATTTTAAGTTTGAGAGCATCGGCAAGTCCAACGACCTTGCCTTGGCTCTTCGCGGCATAGGCCTCGGCCTCCGTCTTCAGGAGGAAGGGCGAGACTTCGAAGGCGCCATTCGTGTCGGAGACGGCGTAGAAAGCCTGATCGGCGAAGAGCTTGATGCCGCGCACCGTGTCGAAGACATAGGCGACATTGATCTTCTTGCCCTTCGCCGCGAGATCCTGATAGGCGCCGAGCGTGCAGGCCGTGCTGCTGAAGGGAAGAATGCCCTGATCCGCGACCCAGATCTCGCCGGCCTTGCGCGGTTGGTAATCGGCTTGTTGCAGAATTGATCCGTGCCTTTAATTTCGTAATTCGCGGTGCTCGCAAGATCCTTGTCGTAATCCTTGCCGAGTTCCGCATAAGCCTTGCGCAGAAAACTATCGTCGGCCCATTTCTGAACGTCGAATTCCTTCATCCGGCCAAGCTTCTGCAAGACTTTGACATCTTCTTCGGCTGCCTTGAGCAGGACCGGCTTGATCGTCGGATCGGTCGTCATGTTGCCGCCGGGGCCGAGGAAGATATAAACGACTTCCTTATTGGTGCCGGTCCATTCCTCGATCTTGGCGGCGGCGCCGGCGGGATCGGCGCGCAGCCATTCATTGGCGGCGATGACCGCCTTCAGATAAGCGACGACCACTTCCGGATATTTTTGCGCGAAGTCGGCGCGCACGACAACACCATGCAAGGTCGGCAGATGCGTCTCGACGCCATCGAATATCTTACGGGCGAAGCCGCGAAACGGCAGCAGCTCCGCGAAAGGCACGAAATCCGCGTGCGCGTCGATCTTCTTTTCCTGCAGATTGGTCGAGCCGACTTCCGGGCTCTGGCTCACCAATTGGAAGAAGTCCTGCGACAGGCCACGATCCTGCAAGGCCTTGAGCACCATGCCATGGGCAGCGGAGCCGAAGGGCACGCTAACGACCTTGCCCTTGAGATCGGCAAATTCGAAATAAGGCGATTCCTTATTGACGACGATGCCATTGCCGGAGCCTTCGAGATTATAGGCCGCGACGGCGATGAGCTTGCTCTTGCTCTCGGGGTTGCTCTCGAAGGTAAAGCCGTTGACGATCAGCGGATAATCGCCCATGGCGCCGATCTGCGCCTTATCGGCCATCATGGCATTGGTGACGGGCGGACCGGAGGTGAAATTCTGCCAGTCGAAGGCGAATTTAATGTCGGCATATTTGCCGTCTTTGGGCAGGTATTTTTCGAGAAGATGAAGCTGGCGGATGATGACGCCCGTCGTCACCGTATTGGTTGTCGTGTCCTGCGTTCCAATGCCGATCGTCACCGTTTCGGCGACCGCAGGTCCGGCCAGGCAAAATCCGATAACCAAACTCGTAGCGGTGAAAAAGCCTCGCATCATTGGATCAACCTCGCTTCGGGATTGGGGCAGGTCACGCAAATAGGATCGCCGCCTACATCTTCCGGTCGGCGGCCCGAAGCGCAAATGGAGATCGCTCGCGCAGGTTGATTAGTTGCCGAAAAGGAATAGCCATCTAAAGTCACGGCAAAGACGACAAAAAGCCTGCGCAAAACAGGCTGGAGAGAGTTGGAATTTTCAATCGCCGCCGCGCATTTCCGCCAGCCGATCCATGTGACGGACCACGATATGCGATTTGCGGCAAAGGAGGACGCCTTGCTCTTGCAAACGCTTGAGGCTGATCGTCACCCATTGCCGCGTCGCACCCACCATATGGGCGAGATCCGCATGGGTGAATCCGGCGCTGATCAAAATGCCGTCGCGATCTTTGACGCCGTAAGTATCGACAAGATGCAAA
>JAATEW010000030.1 GCA_015655535.1 Hyphomicrobiales bacterium
CCCAACCTGGGCGACCGCATGCTTGCCGCCAATCTGATGGGGCGTCCGATCATCATCCGCGAACTCATGCCGCAAGATCTGAAACTCGAAGTCGATCAATTTTCGCGCACGGAAGCCGTCGCAGCCGCGCGCTACCTCGCCTATGTCGTCGGCCGCGCTCATGCGCGGCAAATGGACGAGACGACGCGCGCGGAATGGTCGCGCGAATTGGAGCGCCGTCATCCGGCGGACCTCAATGCGCCGAACTGGCTTTGGTCGAGCGTCGTGTCCTTGGCGGCGAAACATGAAGAAGGCTATCTCGAACATTGCCGCCGATATGCGCTCGAAGCGGTATGATGGTAAACGGCCACGTTTCTGCTGAGCAGTTTTCCACCGCGAAAAGCAATCCATAGCCTTATCCGCGCGGGAATAACATTTGGTCCATATCACTTAGATTTCAGATGACTATAGACTAACATGTAAACACCTAGTTTATTTTGATTAAAACTCTAGTTACGTAATTAATACTTCATTTGCACTGGAAATTTATCATTTATAAATCAAATTATACCGGTGGGAGAAAGATTTTGGAAAGCTTTCAGCACTGCCGCACGCTCATCGTCGATGAAAACATCCTAGCCTGCGCGCTGCTTGAGGAAACTCTCAAGCTCATCGGCTTTCGCGTGATCCATACGGCGTCCCGTTTGGACACCGCGCATCATCTCATCCGGGAAACCCTCTGCGATCTTGTCCTTCTCGATTGGCCCGCGAACCGAGACCTTTTGAAAACCCTGCGCGCCGAACCAAACCGTCAAAGGCCGGTGATCGTCGCGACGGGCTCCGAAAAGGCCCCCCGGCGCCGTCTCGCCGTCATCCAGGATGGAGCCGACGCCTATATCAACGCGCCTTTTTCAAAAGCCCAAGTGCTCGTCACAATGGAATATGTCTTGAAGGACTTCCTGTCCCCGCCCTGGCATCTGCGGCTCTATTCGCCGGCCACGGCCGCGTTGGGGCCTTCTTCGCCGATCGTCTCGCGTTCGTAGCGCGCCGTGCGCACCCGCATGGTGACGAGCTCTTCCGCCGAAGTCGGGTGAACCGCCATGGTCGCGTCGAAATCGGCTTTCTTCACGCCCATCTTCACCGCGATGCCGAGAATCTGCGCCATTTCACCTGCATCGTCGCCGAAAATATGGACGCCGAGCACGCGGTCCGTCTTGCCGTCGACAACGATCTTCATCGACGTCTTTTCCTGGCGGCCCGATAAAGTCGCCTTCAGCGGCCTGAAACTCGCCGCATACACATCGACGCAATCGAACTGCTCGCGCGCCTGCTCTTCCGTCAGTCCCACGGTGCCGAGTTCGGGCGTCGTGAAGACGGCCGTCGCAATATTCGCGTAATCGACCATCGTCTCTTTGTTGCCGAAGACCGTATCAGCGAAAGCATGACCTTCGCGGATGGCGACAGGCGTCAGCGCCACACGATTGGTGACATCGCCGACGGCATAGATCGAATCGACATTGCTCTTAGAGAAATGGTCGACCTTCACCGCGCCCAGCGCATCCAATTCGACGCCGGCCTTTTCGAGCCCGAGCCCCTTCGTATGCGGATGGCGCCCTGTGGCCAGCATCACATGATCGACATCGAGCGTGGTGCCGTCGGTGAGCGTGACGTTGAAACCGTTTGCCGCTTTCTCGATCTTAGTCGGCAGAGTGACGGTCTTGAGTTCGACGCCTTCATGGACAAGCGCGTCGCGCACGGAGCAGCGCATATCCTCATCGAAACCGCGCAAGACATTCTCGCTGCGCACAACAAGGGTGATCTTGACGCCGAGCCGCGTGAAAACCGAAGCGAATTCGACCGCTATATAGCCGCCGCCGACGATCAGCATATGGTTCGGCAGGCTCGGCAGGTCGAACACCTCGTTGGAGGTGATCGTATATTCGAGGCCGGGAATGTGCGGCTCCAGAACCGGCGTGCCGCCGGTCGAGACGAGGATGTAACGCGCGCTGATCTCCTGCCCATTCGACTTGAGACGGATCTTATGCGGCCCTTCGACTTCGGCGCGGCTGTCGATGATCGAGACGCCGGCCTTGTCGAGATTGGTGCGATAGATGGCCGAGAGCCGGGAGATTTCCATCTCCTTTGCGGCGACGAGCTTCTTCCAATCGAAGGTCGGCTTGACCAGCGTCCAGCCGAAACCAGCGGCGTCAGCGAAGTCATCGGCGAAGCGGCTCGCATAGACCATGAGCTTTTTGGGAATGCAGCCGCGGATCACGCAGGTGCCGCCGACCAGAAACTCCTCGGCGACCATGACTTTGGCGCCATAGCCAGCGGCGATGCGCGCCGCTCGTACGCCGCCCGATCCGGCACCGATGACAAACAGATCAACGTCGAATGCAGACATGCAGTCTCCTCAATGCGTCGACGGGCCGAAGCCCGTCAAAGCTGATGACCCTTTTTCTGCATTTCGACACGAACGCGAGTCATCATATCGGTCGAGATCTGCTCCCGCCAGCTTTCCATGATGACGACGACATCCTTCATGAAATTCGGCTGGGTCTGGACATATTTCTTGCCGGCGTCTGATTTGAAGAAAGTATCGATCGCGTTCAAATCCTGCTCGGAGAGGAGCGTCGCATAAAGATGCGCCGCCTTGTCGGTCAAATCATCGGCCTTCTTGTCGAACTCCGGCTTCAACTGCACGAAAACCTTGGACAGGTCGGAAGCCAGTTCCGGCCGTGTCTGGGTCAGGGTGGTGCCGACCTGGTCGAAGAATTGCGGAATCGACGCCGCGAATGAGTTCGCGATCCCGTTCAACTGCAGAAGTTCACGGGCGGCTGCAAGGTGAGACGGGGTAATCTCGCCCGCCGCTGCCGGCACGGCGGGTGCCGCAGGGGCAGGCTTCGCAGGAGCAGGCGGAGGCGGCGTTTGCGCCCATGATGCCGGAAGTGTGAACAAGACAACAGCCAAGCCGATCCAAACGGGCTTGAAATGGGAACGCATGCAATTGCTCCTTGATGACGGAAGGGGCGAGAAACGATGGAATTTCGCGGCCACGCCGCGTTCCAATATCACGCGCTCAATCGAGCTGTCCGAAAATTTCGATACCGTCCGGTCCAGCACTGATGACGCCTTTCGCTATGCCCAGAAAAAGCCCGTGCTCCACCACGCCTGGAATGGCCGACAGTTTGGCGGCGAGCGCCTCGGGATCGGAAATAGCACCGAAAAAACAATCAACAATATGATTGCCATTGTCCGAGACGAAGGGATGGCCGCTGGGATTTTTACGGATTTCGATCCGGCCTTCGCAGCCTGCGGCCTTGGCCTCTTTCGCCATCATCGCCAAAGTGGCCTTGAGACCGAAGGGCGTGACCTCCACTGGCAATGGGAATTTGCCGAGGACGGCAACCAATTTCGAGGAATCGACGATCACGACCATGCGTTTTGAGGCCATGGCGACGATTTTCTCGCGCAAATGGGCGCCGCCACCGCCCTTGATCAGGCGTAAACTCCGGTCGAATTCATCGGCGCCATCAATCGTCAGATCGAGTTCCGG
>JAATEW010000076.1 GCA_015655535.1 Hyphomicrobiales bacterium
AAGCTCAAGTTCGGACGCGGCATTGGCGAGCGTTTGACGACGGGCCTCCAAAGCGAAGAAGGCTGCGATGGTTGCCAGGACCCCGATGAAGAGCGCGAGCATTAAAGGGATGGCGCGCCTTGCCAAGGGCTCGAGTTTGGCAAATCGCAAAAGCGCAAGATGCGCGGTCGTGCAGGCAAGACCCTGCAATGCACCTGCATGGGCAGGTGCATTGTCTGCGTCCAGTCGCGCCATTATGGCCCCCTCAATAGCGCTCGAAGCCATGTGCCGCATCGCTTCGAATCATGCCTATGAGAATCCCACGCGGGTGCTTTGTCCAGAGTTTAATAGAGCATGAATCTTAATGTGATCTTCAACGGATTCCGATACCGTTCAGAAGGCGATCTATGCCAGCGACCGCTCGACGATATCCTTCACGTCGGGCGACAGATCGTTAACCGCTGCCACGCGGCGCAAGGCGGCTTCGGCGAGCGCGCCGCGCTTGGCTTCGAGAACCCGCCAGCTTTTGAAGGCCGCGAGCAGGCGGGCCGCAACCTGCGGATTGGTGCGGTCGAGCCCGATCACGATCTCGGTCACGAAATGATAGCCGCTGCCGTCGGCGGCATTGAATTGCGTCTGATTGCCGGCCGCAAAGGCGCCAACGAGGGAGCGCACGCGGTTCGGATTGGCGAGCGAAAAGGCCGGGTGTTCCATCAGTTTCTTCACCCGCGCGAGCGTGCCTTGTTCCGGGATCGTGGCTTGCAAGATGAACCATTTGTCGACGACGAGCGCATCGGCCGCATGGCGCTTATAGAACGTATCGAGCGCCTGTTCGCGCGCTTCGCCCGGCACATGCGTCAGCACGCCGAGCGCGGCAATCTCGTCGGTCATGGTCTGCGCGGTTTCGAATTGGCGCAGCGCGAGCGCGCCGCCATCGGCGGGAGAGCCGGCGGCGTAAAGATCGAGGGCAGCGGTGCGCAAGGCACGCCGCCCGGCGCTGGCGGCATCCGGCGAATAGGGTCCGACCGGCGCGAGACGCTCATAGGTTTGCAGCAGGACCGATGCGAGCTGGCGTCCGAGTGCCACGCGCAGCACTTCTTTGGCTGCGTGAATCGCGTCGGGATCGACATTCTCGCCGATCTCGCGGGCAATATCCGCCTCGCTCGGCAGGCTGAGGACCTGCGCCGTGAAGGCCGGATCATTGATGTTGGAATTGATCGCGCGGTGAAGTGCAGCGCCGAAGGCCTCGTCCGTGCAGGCCTCTTTGCCGGAGCGCAGGAGATCGACGGACCGCAGGAGCAGGCGCGTCGCATAGGTCTGCGCCGCCTGCCAGCGGTTGAAACCGTCGCTGTCATGCGCGACGAGTGCGATCAGCTCCTCCTCGCTGACGCTTTGCGACAGGCGCACGGGCGCCGAGAAGCCGCGCAGCAGCGAGGCGACCGGCTTCGTTGCGACATTGGTGAAGGTGATACGCCGTTGCTGCGTCGAGAGTTCGATGACGCCGCGCGCCAGCTCCTCGGGCGTCGCGGCATTCTCAGTGGTGCTTTGAAGCGCGATGGCCTCCCCGTCAGTGCCGACGAGACCGAGCTCGATCGGGATCACGAAGGGATCTTTATGATCCTGGCCGGGCGTCGGTTTGGCGGACTGCTTGAGGTCCAGTGTGAAGGTCTTCTTGGCTGGATCGTAGGAGGTTTGCGCTTCCAAGAGCGGCGTGCCGGCCTGATGATACCAGCGCGAGAATTGCGTCAGGTCGCGCTTCGAGACTTCGGCGAAACAGGCGATGAAATTTTCGATCGTCTGCGCCGTGCCGTCGTAGCGGGCGAAATAAAGATCCATACCCTTGCGGAACAGATCGTCGCCGATCAGCACTTTCAACATGCGGATGATCTCGGCGCCTTTCTCGTAGATCGTCGCCGTGTAGAAATTATTGATTTCGAGATAGGTGTCCGGCCGCACATTATGTGCGAGCGGCCCTGCGTCTTCGGGAAATTGCGCAGCGCGCAAGGTGCGGACATCGGCGATGCGGCGCACGGCGCGGGAGCGCTGGTCGGCGGAAAACTCGTGATCGCGGAAAACCGTCAGCCCTTCCTTGAGGCAGAGCTGAAACCAGTCGCGGCAGGTGATGCGGTTGACGGTCCAATTGTGGAAATATTCATGCGCGATCAAGGATCCGATC
>JAATEW010000328.1 GCA_015655535.1 Hyphomicrobiales bacterium
ATGTGCCGCCGCCCTGCACAGGCGTGTCGCCCGAGCCCGTCGTCGGATCGCCGGTCGTGGGTGTATCGCCAGCATCTCCGGTCGATGTGCCGCCACCCTGGATCGGGGTATCGCCTGAGCCCGTCGTGGGATCGCCGGTCGCAGGCGTACCGCCAGCATCTCCGGTCGATGTCCCGCCGCCCTGCACCGGCGTATCGCCTGAGCCGGTTGTTGGATCGCCCGTCGCAGGCGTACCGCCAGCATCTCCGGTCGATGTACCGCCACCTTGCACCGGTGTGTCGCCTGAACCTGTCGTCGGATCACCGGTTGAGGGGGCGGCGCTAGAGCCTGTCGTATGGTCTCCGGTTGATGGCGTGCCGCCGGTCGATGTCCCGTCACCATGGATCGGGCCGCCGGCAGGGCTGCCCCCTTGTGCTGGCGGATTGGCGGCGTCGGCTGCAAGGCCCGGTGCTGCGGGCGTATTCCCATCCGCCGAAGCGCCGCCACCACCACCGCCACCGCCACCGCCGTGCGATGGATTGGTCGGGACTGGACCAATGGATGGAGGAGGCGAGGCGACATTCACGCTTGGCACAAATGCAGCCGATCCCAGGGCTATATGATCGAGCGATCCTCCTGCGTGCAGGGAGACCGCGGATATGTCGGAAGGGTTAGTTGCGTCCTCTGCGCCAGAGTTGCCGCGCAGCGATGCGCCGTCATCACCGGCGCGAGCTTCGGCAACCGTCTGCTCTTGGTCTTGTGAAGGCGGCGCTGCTTGATCCTGTTCCGGCTGTGCGCCGCCCGCTCCGGCCCTGCTGGCATCGCTTGGGGCCGCGGCCTCACCTTCAACACCTGTGTCCCACCCGATCGCTGCCTCTTCCCGCGCGGGGTCAGGTCGCCCGATGGGTTTCTCAACGGCTTTTTTTAAGCCTGAGTCCGATGGTTTCGGAGTTTTGCCGGCCACTTCCTTCTTGAACTTGGCCATCGCCGATACCTCCTAACGCTCCCGGAACGCGGTATCCAAAGTGTAGTAAATAGGCTTCAGCAGATATTGGAATATGGTCTTCTCGCCCGTCAGAATGGTTGCCTCACCGGTCATTCCGGGTGTCACCACATGCGCTTTGTCTACACCTACGTAGGGTTGGTCGAGTTCGATTTCGACCAGGATAAAGGGCGCTTGACCTGGACTGTTTGTCGTATTCTGAGCCGCGATACGCACAACCTTGCCGGGGATCGTGCCGAAACGGCTGTAATCGAAAGCGTCGGACTTCACGCTGGCTTTCTGGCCGACGCGCACGAAACCGATGTCGCGCGGCGAGACATGCGACTGCATCAAGACGCCGCCATCCGTCGGCACGATCTCGCATACCGTTCCGCCGGCCGGAATCACCGTGCCGATCGGTGTTTCGGAGATTTTTTGCACGATGCCATTGACCGGCGACCGGACCTCGATGTCGCCGGAACGGCTTTGATAGGCGGCTTGCGTCGCCTTGAGTTCGTTCATTTGCTCCATGATGTCGGCCCGCTGATTGCGGGCATCGGCCGCGGACTTGGCAATGATGGCCTCGCGCTCCGCATCGAGCCGCTTGATGCGTGACTCATGCTGGTCGATCGAGGCCGTGAGCTGTGCGTGGACCCGCTGGCCTTGAGCTGCCTGCTCTTCGACCTGGGCGAGACGATTGCGCGCGATGACACCAATATCCGCGCCTTCACGTATGCGTTTCACAAGGTCCTGGCTGGCCGTCATGCTGGTCTTGGCGAAAGGAATCTCGTCCTCCGCGGCGGCAAGAGCCGATTTTTCTTCGTCGACCTGCCGGTTGTTCTGTTCCAAGTTGCTGTCGAGCTGACGCACTTGCCCTTTATGCAACGAGAGCGCTTCAGCGACTTGCGCGGGATATTGCGTCTCGAATGGCTTGAAGTTGGGGTCGCGGCGGTCGGCGAAGGCGTCGAGCCGCTCCATCTGGATTTGCAAATAGGCCATGCGCACTTGCGTGCGTTCGATATCGCGGATCAAATCGGTGGCACGAAACTTGGCGATCAATTGCCCGGCTTTCACGCGTTCGTCGTTATGCACCAGCATCGACGAAATTGCGCCGCCCTCCGGTGTCTGAATGACCTGGACGCGTTGCACCGGTATGAATTCGCCACGCGCGCGCGCGATCTCGTCAACCTTGACGACAAAGGAAAGGCCCAAAAGAATCGCCACGAGGCCGATGACGCCGATCAGCAGCGCGCTAACGCCGCGCGTGACCTGAACGTAATCGACGTCGCTGCCGATCTGCCCGGCGGGCCTGCGCTCCTGGGCGACGGAAACCGCGATATTGTCTCCCTTACGAATGTCCACGCGATCCTCCTATGCGAATTTCGCCGCGGATTGCACGATCGGGCCGGCATGCCGGACATTGCCGCGTTCGATGATCACTATCTGATTGCTGCTCTTGATGTGGGCGGTCGAATAGGGCGTCCATATCACCGTCGTTCGGCCACGAATGGAATCAAGATAGGCTTCGACCTTTTTGTCCCAGAGCGGATCGCCGCCGATGCCGACGCCGTCGAGCAGAAGCACTGCCGGTGCAGCGATCGTCGCCGCGACGAACGCAACGATGTAGCGGAACTTCAATTCGGCGTGGTCTACGCTGAATGAATTGAGGCGGCGATCCAACACGCTCGCGGGCGCGCCAGCAAAAACCGGCCATGTCTCCCACTCTGGGCCGAGCACGCGCGCGAAGGCCGATAAAGCTTCATCGTCCTGCAGCGCGGGAACCCGCAACCGCAGATATTCGCGCACCGAGATCGGCAGAGCGGGGACCACTTGCGGCACGTAGCCGATCCAAGCCCGGTATTCTACCGGATCGAACTGCCGGATGTCGCGGCCATTGACGAGCACGCGCCCCGATTGCGGCCGGCGCAAACCGGCGAGACATTCGAGCAGTACCGTCTTGCCGCCCGCGTTCGGACCGACAATCGCAACGCGCGCGCCGGCTGGCGTCGAGAACGACACGCCGTTCAATGCGGCTTCCTGATCGACGTCAGGCCGATAATAGAGGCGGTCAACAGTGAATGCGACTTCGGTGAGCCCGAACGGGCTCGCAATCTCGACGCTTGCGCGTTCTGTCGGCGTCGCCATCAATTGATTGAGCTGGCTTATCGAACTCCCGACCTGTCGCAGCCGGACGAGAGAGCTGAAGGCCTGCTGCGCCGGCACGACGATCCGCCAGATCAGCATCATCGATGCGATCAATCCGCCCGAATTCATAGTACCATCGAGCACCAGCAAGATACCGACGCACATGGTTGCAAGCACGGTGAGCATGCTCAGAATCTGGCCGATCGCCTGCGCGCGGGCTATGGCGATCGCGTAATCGCAATTCCGCGCGGCCGCGTCGCGCGCGTGTTCGGCGAACTGATTGAGCCACTGGCTTCCCGCGCCTACGCGATAGAAGGCGTTGATCCCAAGCAGAGCGGCGCCGGCCTGTTCTTCGAGCCGCGCCGAGGCAATTCCTGCGGCGGAAGCCTTGCTTGAAACATAGTCCGCCGTGGGAAAGGCGAGGGCCGCGTAGCAAAGCAGCGCTATGATGGGCACGAAGACCAGCCATCCGCCAAACAGCGCGATCACCAGGACAAAGATCACGATGAACGGATAGTCGATCAGATAGGCTCCGCCGACGCCACTCAAGAACTGCCGCGCATTTTCGAAGCTGCGCATGCGAATGACGTTGTTCTGAACCCCGAGCTTGGCTATTGTATCGAGCGGAAAGCTCAGCATCTTGCGCATCGTCGTCTCGCCGATACGCGTGCCGGCCCAGCTACCCAAACGCGTGGTCACCAGCTGGCGCCCGATCCGCAGCCCCCAACTCCCAAGAATGGCAACGGCCGCGAGCAATGCCATCCCCCAAATGGTGTCGATGGCTTCCGACGGAATGACGATGCTGTAGACAGCCATCGTATAAAGAGAGACGGCAAGCGCCAACAAGTTGATGAGCGTGCTCATCGCGAAGAGCGCGAAGAGTGCGTCGCGCACGCGTTCGAACAGGCCGCGGAACCAGTTGGGCCGCGCTTCGTCGATCGGGTGGAAATCAGTGGCCGGGTCGATAGCCAGGATGGTGTCGCCGGAGGCCGGCTGAAATGTCGCTTGCGTGCCGGCTATCAGCCAGCGATCCCTGCCGTCCGGCTGGCCGAGATAGACGGCGACGTCGTTGCCATGCAGGACAAGGCTTCCGGCCCGCAGCCGCATCGTGTCACGGGCCTGACCCTTCGCCGTGACGTGACGGACGCGGAAGCCGATCTCCGCCAGAAGCCGTTCGAGATGCGCGATTGAAAAACGCACATCCTGCTGCGGCAGCAAAGCGGCAAGACGGCGGCCGGTCCCTGGCCATCCCAATGCCACCAGCATCGGCGGCAAAGCGGCGGCTATCGATGAATTGGCTTGGCGTTCAGAACCGACAACGTCGCTCAAGCGCTTGAGCCAAATGGCTTCGCTCCAGCCCGCCGGCAACTGCGGTGGAGACGGTTGAGGGACGAGCGCCAAAGGTGCCGCATTATCCATGGCGAGGTCTCCTCTCGATACGGATTTTCTGATCGGCGAGTTGCACCAGGTCGGGATTGCCGGACACCATGAAGATTGTGGTGCGTCCTTTGAGCCCTTTTAGAATGTCCACGAGCCGGCGCATGCCATCGAGGTCGAGCGTGCCGCCGACCTCATTGAGGCAGAGGATCGCGGGGCGCCGTACCAAGGCACGGATCAAGCCGATGCGAACGGCGATGCCGGGGCTTACGATATCGGCGCCGCCCGGGCCGAGCGCCGTCATGACTCCCTGCCGCAAGCTGTCGACAAAAGCGTCGAGCCCAAGATACGGCATAAGCCTCATCGCATCGGCATTATATTGCGGGCTGAACAAGGTGAGATTTTCGAGTAGCGAGCCGCGGATCAGTTCGGGATGGGCGCTCACCATCGCGATTTGCTGTTTGAGAGTCTGGCTGTCGTAGGCCGAAGGTGGACGGCCATCGAATGTGATCGTAAGATCCAAGGCATCGTCGAGTTGGGCTACCATATCGAGCATGGCGGTCGCCGTGATCTGGTCGGATGCCTCGATAAGGACGACGTTGCCCGGCTCGATCGATACTGTTTCGCCTTGGATCGCCGCGCCGCTTATCGCGATGGCACCACCGCGAAAGACCTGTTCGCCGCTGCCGCTCCACAAAGGCGCCAAGGGCAAGGACAAGACATCTTCGATCTTCCGTTCCGCCGCATCACGATGACCAAGCCTGGTCAAATAAGCGAAAGCCGCCATGGCGGGGGCGATCGATCGTCCGGCGATCAATGTGCAGGCCGCGAGGCCGCCAGTCGTGATTTGGCCGTCGATCACCATGAAAGCGCCGAAGGCGACGACGGCGACCGTCGATAGCTGACTGAGAAGAGCGCCGTTCTCGCGGATCAATGCCATATGATTTTCCACGCGCGCGCTCGCATCCATCGTGCGCACGACGGCGTCGCGATAGCGTTGGGTCAACATGGTCTCGGCCGCCATGGCCTTGACCTCAACAATGCCGCCAAAGATTCCCCAGGTCAGGTCGCGGCGATGGGCTTCGGCCGCTTCCAAGTCGAGCACCGCGCGATTACCCGCGCGCATGACGATCAAGGCGGCGATCAAGGCGACGAAAGTCAATGCGAGCGGGATCAGCGCGAGCCAAGTGCCGATGTACGCAACGAGCCCGATATAGACAGCCACGAATGGCAATTCATGCAGGGCCGCGGCGGCATTGCCGGACCAAAAATCGCGGACCTGGCCGACGGAACGCACGGCGTCCAAGAGCGCCGGCGTGCCCATGGTATGAACCGCCTTGCCGCTGGCCCGCATGAGACGCTCGAAAAGACGCAACGTCATCCGGCTTTCGAAAACCGCGCCGACATAGGCAAACAGCACGGCGCGGCCATAGCGCAGCAAGGCTTCCAAGAGAACGGCAATTGTGACGCCGATCACCAGCACGAATGTCGTGGAATAGGCGGCGTTGGGCAGGATCCGGTCGTAGGTCTGGAGAAGCCCAAGCGGGACGGCAAGCGAAAGCACATGCGCGCTGAGCGAGGTGACGACCGCCAGCGCGGTTACACCTACAGGCTTTACCTCGTCTACGTAGTGCGACACCGAGATACCCCCTACATGAGCTGTTGGGGGCTGCCGGCGAAAGATTAAAACGATATTGCGTTTTTGTCTTGCTTCAATTCTAAGCGTGCTTAAGCTTAAAGCTGTGATGTTGATTTAAAATTGCAATATGTAACGCGTCGACTCGCGCTGGCTTATGATGTTGGGGCTCTCGCTTTTGTTTCAAATGGTCTGCAAGAAGGTACCATGTCGATTAGGGACTTGGCACAATGCTGGCGAGTCGTAACGAGCGCGCACGACGCAGTATGAACCACCGCCGCAAGCACCGGGCTATGGCGAGCCTCGAAGCGAAGCGAATGAACAAAGTTCTTAATCCCCGGCGGGAGCCACGTTCGCGGGCCTCATGAAACGCGCCGGAGAACACGTGATCATCTCGTCGCCCCGCGCCCCTATTTCAGCACCGTGTTCTTGTCCTCGCCCTCGGTCATGTCGATCACCAGCAGCTTGACGGGCTCGGTTCCGATATTGGCGCCCTGGTGCCATTGATCGATCGATTCCACGATGAAGTCGCCGGTCTTATACGCGTCGACCTTGCCGTTCTCGCTGTTGATCACCTGCAAGGTTCCGGACAGGACGTAGCCGTAACGCGGGAAAGGATGCTTGTGCTCCGGCAGCACCGCTCCCGCCGCTATGTCGTAAACCGACACGCTGATATGCGCGTCTTTCTGCGGCAGCACGATCTTTTGTCCGCTCGACGTCACGGAGGTCGACAGCACCGGACTTATGACAATTGAACTATTCTCCAGGGCCCCGCCCGGCGGCGCGACAAGGATCAGAGCAAACGCGAGCGCGAGCAGCTTGACATGTCTCATGGGAAATCTCCTCGCGCCGACTTTAAAGCCGCGAGCCTAAGCCAATGTTTCAGCCAAGGTGAAACATGTTACCGATGAAACCGGTCGAATTCGTCGAAATCCTTCGGGGGCTTCGCCGCCGGCCCAGGCGCCTCTACTTATTCCCGTCACCACGGGCTAATATGGCTGGCTTCCTTCCATCGAACACGCGGTGACGGCTGTGGACCTAGGCCCTGCATGGCTGAAACGGACATTCGGTGTAGGCGCCGGCACCGTCCCGGCAAATGACGCGATCCGTTCCGCCCTGACCCTGCCGCTCGTGCTTGGCGCGGCCTTCATGCTCACCGGCCAGGAAGCAACGATTTATGCCGGGCTCGGCGCGCTGCTGGTCGTGCTCGGCGAACGCGGCGGCACGACAGGCCAGCGCATGTTCAAGGCCGGCGCAGGCTTGCTCACCGGCACTTTCGCCATGGCCTTCGGGCCGCTCACCTCCGGCACGGGTTTGCTGCCGCTCCTGGCCGTCGCGGGCTTTGCGCTGATTTCGGGCGTACTGAGTTCCTTCGGCACGGCGCTTTCTTTCGCCGGTATGCAGCTTCTCGTGCAAATGTCGATCGCGGGCGGCCTCAGCATTCCATTGAGCCAGGGCGCGAAATTGGAGGCCTATATAGCAGGCGGCCTCGCGGCATTGGCAGGCGTGTGGATTCAAAGCGCCCTGGAAGAGACGGAGCGCCAATATGGTGAGCGTCTTGCCACCGTGCTCGAAGCCCTCGCCCTTTGGGGCCGGTCCGTCTCCGCCAATTGGGTGCTGTCGGATGCACAGCCGGTGCGCGCGCTTCGCTTCGCGGTCGATGCGCGTCTTGCCGAGGCGAGCGACCTGATCCTCACCGCGCGGCCCCTGCGCAAAAGCCGGCAATCGGCTCTGGCGCAGCTCAGTGCCTTGCGAGACCAAATATCCGTGCAGGTCACGGAGGCTTTCACGTCGTCCGCACGGCCGGACAAGATGGTGCTCGCCGCGATCGAAGAAAACGCGGCGAAGCTCAAATCCTTTCGGCCGGACGCGCCTCATTCGGCCGAGCCGCTGCCTGCGGCGAGGCCGGCCATTCCGATCCACTGGCTGATCGAACAATCGCTCTTCGCGCGCGCGACATGGGTCTTCGTGCTGCGGCTCGTGATCTGTATGGTCATCGCCGAAATTATCCGTCAAGTGACGCCGCTCGGCCATGCCTATTGGATCCTATTGACCGTCGCGCTTGTCCTAAAGCCCGATCTCGCCTCCGTCTTTTCACGCTCGCTGCAACGCGGTTTCGGCACGGCCCTGGGCCTGCTGATCGGCTGGATCGCGATGTTTCTCTCGCCCGGCCTCGTCATTCTTCTGGTGATAGCGCCGCTTTGCGCCGCAATCCCCTATTCCGTGCGACGCAATTACGCTTGGTTCTCCGTCATCATCACGCCGCTCGTGTTCATCCTGCTCGATTTCGGCGGGCCTGTCGGCACGGACGTGCTTGTCCAGCGGCTTGATCATACGGCAACCGGGTGCGGCATCGTTCTTCTTTTCGGCTATGCGCTTTGGCCTGCGACATGGCGGCCGAGCGCGCGGCCCGAGATCGCGGAGATCTGCGATGCGCTCGCGGCTTTTATAGATTGCAAAGGCGCCACGACAGTCCAGCGCGCCGATGCGCGGCTTGCTATCGCACGCAAGATCGCGGCGCTGCGCAGCCGCGCGGCGCAGGCCTTGAGCGAACCGGAACCGATGCGGATGCGGGCGCAGCATTGGAGCGATGTCACCGAAGCGCTCGACGATGTGCTCGTCAAAGCGGTGCTTCACGATCCGGCGGCCAACGCGGAGACCGTCGAAGCGCCCAAGCAAATGTTGCATGTGCTGGCGTCGCGCTTGCGCGAACGCGCAGCGATTCGCCAGTCTTTGCCGGCGCCGGGGCATGATGCGCTCGCCAAAAGCGTGGACGCCTTGGGACATAGGATAGCCGAGCTTCGCCTTTATGGTGAGGCCGTGCAAAACCCCGCGCATCACGCGTCATGAGTGTGTAACAAATACCACGCGTGTGAGGCTCGCTTTGACCGCGACACAAAACAAATTTAGATAGGCCCGTTCGTTCCATGAGCCGAGAAGAGGCCTTCTATGCGCTTTCGTATTTTTCCCGCCGCGACCGCATTGAGCACACTGATCTTGTTGAGCCTTTCCGTTCCCGCCTTCGCGCAAGGCAGGCCGCCCGCCGCGCCGCCGCCCGGCGCTGGTCCCCAAGGCGGACCGCCGCCCGGCGCACAACCCGAACAGCCCGCGGTGAAACAGATGGCGCTTACCGATAAGCAGATCGAAGACTCGCTCGCGGCCAATGCGGAAATCAGCCCGATCATCGATAAATTGCCCGAGGACGCGGCGCCCGATCCCAAGATCATCGCGCAGCTCGACGGGATCGCCAAAAAGCACGGTTTCGCCAGCTTCGCCGACTATGACAATGTCACCGCCAACATCAATCTCGTGCTCGCCGGTTTCGATCCCGAGACGAAAAAATATGTCGGCCAGGACGTTGTCCTGAAAAAGGAAATCGCCGAAGTGCAGGCCGATAAGAAAATGGCTCCCGCCGAGAAAAAAGAAACGCTGTCCGAATTGACCGCGGCCTTGAAATCGGTCACGCCGCTGCAATTCCAGTCGAACACCGCCGTGGTCGGCAAATATTACGACAAGCTCAGCGAAGTCATGGGCGGCCAAGACAAGCAGTAGTTTTCAACTGACAGCTATGCAGAAAATGCCGCGGCGGTCAGCGCCGCGGCTCCACATTTTGATTGAGACTGAAGAAATTCGCAGGATCGTATTTGGTCTTGAGTTCGACCAGCCTGGCATGATTGGCGCCGAAGGCTTCACGAACCGTATCGCGGCCTTCGTCACCGATAAAATTCAGGAAATAGCCGTGGCTTGAATAAGGCCGTAGCGCTTCCGAAAAGTCGCGCGTCCAGGCGATGTGGGTCTTACTCTCGTCCGGATCCGTCCATTGCGCCTCGATCCCGATATTATATGTCGCCTGGCGATGCGCGAAGGCCGTATCGGCGCTGCTGACACGGCCGATCGCACCGCCGAATACTTGGATGATCGTCCGGCTCAAAGGAGATTGAGCCAGATTGCCATGCGCGACAAGCAAGTCGATGGCATCGTCGCTCAAGTCTTTCAAAAACGTCGATCTCCAATAATTATGCGTGCCGTCCATATTGGGCGGATCGGCCAGCGTTTGCATAGCCTGGTAGGGTATGGGCTCAATCGCATCGAAAATGTGCGATCCGAATGCGCGCAAAGGCTTCAGGATACGTTCGCCTTCGGAAAGATCGCCGCAATAGCAAGCCATCACGCCCACGACCGGCAGGCCCTCGGGCGTCGACAATAGGCCCGCGTAGGCCGTGAGTTCCTCCGGCGCGGTCGTCATAAAATGACGATAGAAGCGCAACACGGGCGCCGCCTGATCGCGCAGGTAAAGAATAAGGCCGCCCAATACGGTTGAAACCGGATGAGCCCGGTAAAGGAACGAGGTGACGATGCCGAAATTGCCCCCGCCGCCGCGCAAGCCCCAGAATAAATCCGCATTTGTCTTGGCGTCGGCGGTGGTGATCTCGCCCTCGGCCGTGACCACTTCAAAGGAAAGAACGTTGTCGCAGGTCAATCCATATTTGCGCGACAGCCATCCGATACCGCCGCCCAGCGTCAGGCCGGCGATGCCGGTTTTCGAGACGACACCTGCCGGAACCGCCAAGCCATGCGGATGCGTCGCGCGGTCGACATCGCACAGAAGCGCGCCCGCTTGGACGCGGACAGTCCTCGCCGCCGGATCGACGGAGACCTCCATCATGACCGACATATCGATGACAATGCCGTCGTCGCACACCGCCCGCCCGGCGACATTGTGACCACCGCCTCGGACCGCCACGAGAAGATTTTGCGCGCGCGCAAAATTCACGGCGCTAACGACATCGGCAACGTTCACACACCGCGCGATCAAGCCCGGAGATCTGTCGATGGCTGCATTCCAGACGCGGCGCGCCTTGTCATATCCGTCGTCGCCGGACTGCAGCGCCTGCCCGCGAAATTCGCGCCTAAACGCTTCGATAGTGGCTTTGTCTATGACGGTGCCGTCGCGCCGCTTGAGGGTGTGAATTATCACGATCTTCCTTGCCGAAATGGGAGGATGAGGGCGCCACATATGGAGGGCAGCGCGCTACGCAGGAATTGCAGAACCAGGCCGCCGCGTTACCGATGTAATGGCGCAATGAACCGCACTGGCCCTGCCGCGTTGAGAGCGGCGGGCAGAGGCGTCCCGAACCCAGCGAGAGGGACGAAAATGGGCGAGCCTGACAGCGGCGCCTTGCGGCGCGACGAGACCGCGCTCGATTGGCTCAATTTCTGTTTGGCCGACGTCAAGGACGGACTTGGTCCTTTCCTCGCGATCTTTCTTCTCTCCGGCGAGCATTGGAATCCGGGCAGCATCGGGATCGTGCTGACGATCGGCGGCTTGGCGACCGTTCTAGCGCGAGGGCCGGCTGGCGCCCTCGTCGATACCATAACTTGGAAGCGCAGCTTGATTGCCGTCGCCGCCGGCGCCGTGAGCATTGCGACGATCGCGATGGCTTTGGTGCCGCGCTTCTCGCCGGTCGCTCTAGCGCAAGCAGCCAGCGGCATCGCGGATGCGGTCTTTCCCGTCGCGATCGCCGCGATCAGCCTTGGCATTTTCGGCCGGAAAAAGCTGACCCATCGCATCGGCCGCAACGAGGCCTTCAATCATGCCGGCAATGTCGCGACGGCGGCCGTCGCGGGCGTCGCCGGCTATGTATTCAGTCCGAGCGCCGTCCTCTGGGTTGTCGCCATCCTTGCGGCTCTAAGCATTTTCGCGACGTTTCGGATCGACGGCAAGAGCATCGACCACAGGCTGGCGCGCGGCGCCGATGACGGCGATCATGGCAAAACCGAGAGCAATGCTTTCGAGGTTTTCATCGGCAACAGGCCATTGCTGCTCTTCACCATCGCCATAACGCTCTTTCATTTTGCCAATGCGGCCATGTTGCCGCTCGTCGGCGAGGAACTCGCCAAGACCAATCAAAATGCCCGTAGCCTTTTTATCGCGTCTTGCATCATCGTCGCGCAGATCGTCATGGTGCCGATGGCCATTCTGGTCGGGCGCAAGGCCGATCAATGGGGCCGCAAGCCGCTCTTTCTCGCCGGATTCGCCGTGCTTCCCCTCCGTGGCCTTCTTTATACGCTGGTGCAAGATCCGGTCGCGCTCATCGCGATCCAAATTCTCGACGGAATCGGCGCAGGCATTTTCGGTGCGCTGTTTTTCATCGTCGTCGCCGATCTGACAAAAGGCAGCGGCCATTATAATCTGGCGCAAGGGGCGTCTGGCGCCTGTTGGGGCTTCGGCGCGGCGCTGAGCAACACCGTCGCAGGGCAGATCGTCAATATGTTCGACTATTCCGCAGCCTTTCTGTTTCTCGCCGGATGCGCGGTCATCGCCCTTTTGGTGTTTCTCTTCGGTGTTCCGGAAACATTGGGATGGGCACCGGCAAAGACGCCGGGCCGGCGCTCGGCCGCTGAAGCCTCGGCAGACGCCTGAGCATGGAATCGAGCCTCTCGTTCGCGCAGCTTTTGACATGGGCGATCGCCGGCGCGGCCACGCTTGGCGTGATTCTCCGGCCTTGGAACCTGCCCGAAGCTCTATGGGCGGTTCTCGGCGCGGCGCTTCTGATTGTCCTCGGCCTGCTGCCGATGGGGGATGCGCTCACCGGCGTTACGAAAGGCACCGACGTCTATCTCTTCCTGACCGGCATGATGCTGCTCGCCGAAATCGCCCGGCAGGAGGGCCTGTTCGATTGGCTCGCGGCCATCGCGGCACGTGGCGCCAAAGGCTCGGCGCATCGGCTGTTCTGTTTCATTTACGCCGTCGGAACGCTCGTCACGATCTTTCTCTCGAACGATGCGACGGCCGTCGTCCTGACGCCCGCCGTTGCCGCCGCCGTCAAGGCGGCCAAAGCCGAAGAGCCCCTGCCCTATCTTTTGATCTGCGCCTTCATCGCCAATGCCGCCTCTTTCGTCTTGCCGATCTCGAACCCCGCCAATCTCGTCATTTATGGAAACCATATGCCGCCGCTGATCGCGTGGCTGACGCATTATGCGCTTGCCTCGATTCTTTCGATCGGTGCGACCTTCGCGGTCCTCTATTGGACTCAAAGCAAAGCACTGAAACAGAAAATCGCGACGGATGTTTGCGTGCCCAAACTCTCGCGGGCGGGGAAAGTCGCCGCCATCGGCATAGCGACGACCGCGGCGGCTTTGCTTACGGCCTCTGCTTTCGACATTCAGCTCGGCTGGCCGACGGCCGTTGCAGGCGCGGCGACAGCCACGGTCGTTTTGATCGGCGAACGAAAAGCTCCTTGGACCATGATGAAAGATATCTCGTGGAGCGTGCTGCCGCTTGTCGCCGGGCTCTTCGTGCTCGTCGAAGCACTCGGCCACACGGGCCTCATTCATATGCTCGGCGCGTATCTGCATGAGCAAGGCACGCATTCCGCGGATGCGACGGCATGGGGCACGGGGGTGGCCGTCGCTTTCATCAGCAATCTGATGAACAATCTGCCCGCGGGCCTGATCGCGGGCAGCGCGGTCCAAAGCGCACAGGTGCCAGATCAAGTCACCCGCGCGATTCTGATCGGCGTCGATCTCGGCCCCAACCTGTCCGTGACGGGCTCGCTTGCGACGATCCTTTGGCTCACCGCCTTGCGGCGTGAAGGCTTGAGCGTCAACGCATGGACATTCCTGAAACTGGGATGTCTCGTCATGCCGCCCGCGCTCCTCCTGGCGCTCGCAGGCGCGATCACCTTTCGTTGAAACCGCTGGCAAGTCACGATCACGATAGCGTGGGTGCCGCGCCCCGTCGCGGCGCTCACCTGTTTCCGTCGACAATGTCGCCGAAGAGGCCTTTCACGCCGTGCGGCGGCGCGCGCCAATATTGCGGCGGCGCATCGACCGTGCCGCCAAGCGCGGCTGCCGCATGCCAGGCCCAGCGCGGATCATAGAGCATGCCGCGCGCGAGCGAAACGAGATCGGCCTTGCCGCTGGCAACGATCTCTTCAGCCTGTTTGGGCTCGGTGATGAGGCCAACCGAGAACGTCGTGAGTCCGGTGGCTTTCTTCACGCCTTCGGCCAAAGGCACCTGATAACCCGGCGCGATCGGGATTTTCTGCAAAGGCGACACACCGCCGGACGAGACATCGATCCAATCGACGCCGCGCTTTTGCAGCTCCTTCGCAAGAGCGATCGTTTGTTCGAGATCCCAGCCGCCCTCGACCCAATCGGTTCCGGAGACGCGAAAGCCGACCGGCTTCTCCGCCGGGAAAACGGCGCGCACGGCCTCGAAGACTTCGAGCGCCAGGCGCATGCGATTTTCGAGCGAGCCGCCATATTGGTCGGTGCGGTGATTTGCGATCGGCGAGAGAAACTCATGAATGAGATAGCCGTGCGCGCCATGGATTTCGAGCGCGTCTATGCCGAGCCGCGCGGCGCGTTGCGCCGTCGCGACAAAGGCGTCGCGCACCCGTTTTATCCCTGCCGCGTCGAGCGCTTGCGGCGGCAGCTCACCTTCGCGATGCGCAACGGCGGAAGGCGCATAGGTTACCCAGCCGCCTTCATCGAGCGGAATTTGCTTGCCGCCTTCCCATGGCTTGTAGCTCGAACCTTTGCGGCCGGCATGCGCGATCTGCATCGCGACGGCGGCCTTGGAATGTTTGCGGATCGCGGCCAGGATCGGCCGCAGCGCCTCTTCCGTCGCATCATTGTAAAGACCGAGACAGCCGGGAGTGATGCGACCGTCGGCTTCGACATGCGTCGCCTCGATGCAGAACATGGCGGCGCCCGAAAGCGCCATCGCGTTCATATGAACCATATGCCATGAAGTGGCCTCGCCGTTCTCCGCCGAATATTGGCACATGGGCGAGACGGTGACGCGGTTGCGGAGCGTCAGGCCCCGCAGCGTGATGGGAGAGAACAATACGCTCATGATAGCTTCCGTATCGAGGACCGACCCGTCGAATATAGAGCGGCGATCCGGTTAAGCCACAGGCCCTTCGTTGATCTCGACGCGATCGGCATAAAAGGCCAGATGATCCTTGATCGGCGCGACGGACTCATAAGGCTGCTCATAGGTCCAAACCGCATTGGCTGCCTTGTCTCCGCCGATTTGCGGGACGCTGTAATAGGACGCATCGCCTTTATAGGGGCAATAGGTCGAAAGATCCGTCCGTTCCAGGAACGACATGTCGGCATCCTTGCGCGGAATGTAGAGAACCGCCGGGTAGGTAGATTCCCGCAGGATCAAAGCGTCTTTCGTATCGGCGATGACCTTGCCCGCGACGGAGACGGTGACATGCGTCTTGCTGGGTTCGATGGTGATGGGATGGGTCTCATCCGGGATCTTGATAGTCTTGGTTGTCATTTTTAGACTCCTTCAACTCAATCGAGCCGATCCCTCATCCTGAGGAGCGAGCCAAGCTCGCATCTCGAAGGACGAGGGATCGGTATTTTCTTCGTAGTCAAAACCCTCGCCCTTCGAGACGCTTGCTACGCAACCTCCTCAGGATGAGGGTTTAAGCTCCGGCCCATTGAGTACCCATCCTAGTGAGCCGTTACGCCGCCATCGACCGAGAATGACTGTCCGGTGATGAAGGATGCCTTATCCGAGGCAACGAACAAAATGGCCTCGGCGATCTCGTCAACCGTTCCGATCCGCTTCATCGGAACGTCTTGCGCGATATGCGCCATGCCTTCTTCGCCGCCGGTGAAGCGGTTCAGCATGCCCGTTTCGATCGGGCCCGGCGCCACGGCATTGATACGTACACCGACGTGCCGACCTCGATCGCCGCGGACTTCGTCATGCCTTCGACGGCATGCTTACTCGCGACATAGACCGAAGCCCCGCCGGCGCCGACCTTACCGTAAGCCGACGACACATTGATGATATTGCCATGATGCTCCGGCAGCATCACCCTGAGCTCGTGCTTCATGCTCAGCAACGTACCAAGCACATTGGTGTCAAAGGTCGAAGCATAGTTCTCAGCCGACTCATCCGTCACCTGATGCGGCTTGCCTTCGGTGCCGGCATTATTGACCGCCACATCGAGCCGGCCGAAGCGGGCGACCGTCTGATCGACCAGGTTTTGGACTTCGTCCTCATGGCGGACGTCGGCGCGGATGAATTCGGCCTCAACGCCAAGCCCGCGCAATTCCTTGGCGAGAGCCTGACCTTCCGCATCGCGGCGTCCGGAAACGACGATACGGGCGCCCTCCTGGGCGAAAGCAAGCGCCGTGGCGCGGCCAATGCCGGTCAAAGCGCCGGTGATCAAGACAACGGGAGTAGCCATGGAAATTCTCCTAAAAGGATCACAACATCGCGTGTTGTGATCTAATAATACGTACGTCCGTATTATTGTTCCGACAAGCTGGAGAATTCGGTTCACAAACGCGTGAACAGACCCATTAACGCAGTACCACTTCGAAAAGCACCCGCTTGAACCGATCGACCGGCGCCGGGTCGCGCTCGGTCTTGGCAAGCAAGATGGCGCCCTGGAGAGACGAGACGATAAAGCCTGCCACGTCCTCGCAGTTCATATCCGCCCGCAACAAGCCGGCCTTGGCGGCGGCCTTCAGGCAATAGGCGACGCCGGCCTGGACCTCGGCGAATATGGCCATAAGCCGATGCCGGATCGCTTCGCTGGACTCCACCACTTCGGCGCTAAAATTGCCGAGCAAACAGCCATTTTTCATGCCGTCGCGATTGAGTGCGGCCTTATTGGCCTCGATAAAATCCGCCAGCCGCTGCAACGGCGGAAGCGCGTCATTATAGAGCGTCGCGCGAATCCGGTCGCGGCTCGTGGCGAAATAGAGATCGAGGATCTCCAGGCCGAAGGCCTCTTTCGAGGCGAAATGATTGGTGAAGGAGCCTTGCGGCACCCCGGCCGCCTGAACGATGTCGCGGACACTCGCGCCGCTGAAGCCGCGCTCATGCACGAGCCTCAAGCCTTCGCTCAAGATTTTTTCGCGATGTGAAACCTTTGCCATCGCTCTAATATGGCCGTCCGTATTATATGGTCAAGGGGCGGCTGTTCCCATTCCGGCCGCTTTCCCGCCTCAAAGCTTCAACGCAGCCAATATCAGCAAAGGTCATCAATCCATGGTCAACAGGCGCGCTTGGACCCTTTCTCGGGCCCTATGGTTTTCCTCGGCGCTCATCGCCCTTTCCTTTTCGCCGGCACAAGCAAACAGCCTGCTCAGCAGCGGACCCCTGGCCGATTTCCTCAACATCTTTCATCAGCAGGCCATTCCGCCTCAGGTGGTGATCTGGAAGCATCCGGAATTCAAGAAGGGCGACATCGTCATCTCGACCACGGAGCGGCGGCTCTATTACGTGCTGGGCAACGGCCAAGCCATCGAATATGGCGTTGGCGTCGGGCGCGAGGGCTTTAGCTGGTCGGGCACGAAGATCGTCTCGCGTAAGCGCGAATGGCCGGATTGGACGCCGCCCGCCGCCATGCTGAAGCGCCGTCCCGATCTGCCGCACCACATGGCGGGCGGCATCGAGAACCCGCTCGGCGCGCGCGCGCTTTATCTCGGCTCATCCGAATATCGCATCCATGGTTCGAACGAGGAAGATACGATCGGCGCCGCGGTTTCCTCGGGCTGCATCAGGATGACGAACCGCGATGTCGTCGATCTGTACAATCGCGTGAAGGTCGGCACCAAGGTCGTCGTGCTGAAATAAGGCGGGTCACGCCCCGACGAAAAGAGTTGCCAGCCGGGAATAAATCGCCCCCGCAAGCGTCTCCTGGAGGAGTTCGACCTCCCAGGAGAAAGCCAGATGCTGAAATACTATCTTCGCACGATCGCCGCCATTCTCGCTCTATCGGCCGGTCTCGCGACCTCCGCCTATGCCGACGCACCGGTGAAGACCGCCGCGACCGCCAAAGGCCAGACGCTTGTCGACGGCAAGGGCATGACGCTCTACATATTCGCCAAGGACACCGACGGAAAATCGGCTTGCAACGGCGGCTGCGCGGCCAATTGGCCGCCGCTCGCCGCAGCGGATGCCGACAAGACCTCCGGCGATTATTCGATCCTGACGCGCGACGATGGCGCCAAGCAATGGGCCTACAAGGGCAAACCCCTTTATACCTGGGCGAAGGACATGAAGCCCGGCGACATCACCGGTGACGGATTCAACGGCGCCTGGCACGTCGCCCAACCATAAGAGGTCCGGCGCCGTCTGCTAGGCAGCGCCATTCCGTCAAAAAAACAGAATCATAGAGCCTTGGTTCTGATTCCATCAGAACCAAGGCTTTAGGTTTTTAACGGATATCTTATGATCACCGACGACATGTCAACGCGTCTCGAACAGCAGATTCCGGCGCTGCGGCGCTACGCTTTCGCGCTGCTTCGCGATCACGATGGTGCGGACGATCTTGTGCAGGATTGTCTCGAACGGGCCCTGGCGCGGTTGCATCTGCGCCGGGACGATGGAAATCTCCGGGCATGGCTTTTCACGATTTTGCGCAATCTTTACATCAATGCCCATCGCAACAGGAAGCGGCGCGGCACGCATGTTGAAATCGACGCCTTCGCGCAGAGCCTTCCAGCCGATGCGGACAATAGTCTTGAGGCCCGCGAAGCGCTTTCGGCGCTCGATCAGCTTCCGGAAGAGCAGAAATCTCTGCTTTTGCTCATCGGCGTCGAAGATTTTTCCTATGAGGAAGCAGCGCAGGCGCTCGGACTGCCCATAGGCACGATCATGTCGCGACTGTCGCGCGCGCGCCAACGCTTGCGGACCATTATAGAAACCGGCAGGCCCGCGTTTCTCCGGAGAGTGAAATGACTGATAGTGAAGGCCCCATCGGTCAAGCGCCGGTCGGCCGAGCCCCCATTGGCCAACCCCCCATTGGCGAAGACGACCTCCAGGCCTTCATCGACGGGCGCCTGCGGGGTACGCGTCTTTCGTTGGTCGAGGCCTATCTCGCCGCGCATCCGGATATTGAAAAAGAGGTAGCAAAAGATCGCCGCCATCGCGAGAGCTTGCGTGCGCAATTGGAACCTAAATTCGCCGAACCGATCCCGCAGCGTTTGCGGATCGCAAGCCTGCGCGCGGCGCGTTGGGCGAAATGGAACCGACGGTTGCCGGCAACAGCCGCGGCTGTCGTGCTCTTCGCCGCCGGTGCAGGAAGCGGCTTTATCGCAAGCAGGCTGCAATTTGACGGATCGCTTAGCACGCCCGCTCGCACGACCATGGCCGTCGCCCGCGATGCGAGCACGGCCTATAAGACATTCGTCGTCGAGGTCGTGCATCCGGTCGAAGTCAATGCCGCCAATGAAGCGCATCTGTTGCAATGGCTGTCGAAGCGGCTTGGCCGCCCCTTGAAGGCGCCCGACCTCGCGCGCTTCGGCTATCGTTTGATGGGTGGCCGCTTGCTGCCTGGCGGCAGCGGCGCCGCGGCGCAGTTCATGTATGACGATGCCAGCGGCAAGCGCCTGACCGTCTATGTGCAAGCCGGTCAAAATGCCGAGACGGCGTTCCGCTTCAAGCAGGACGGCGATGCCTCGACCTTCGCCTGGATCGATCAGGGCTTCGGCTTCGCGGTGACGGCGATCGCCGATCGCGGCGAACTCCTGCCGATCGCCGAAGCGATCTATACCGACTTCGACGGCGACGATCCGAGCACCCCGAAGAAGAACTGAACGTCCCGCGTCACCGCATTGCCGGCCTTGGCGGCAACAGGCGCTTTTAGGCCGATGCTCTAAGCTTCGATCACGACTTTCAGCGCGTGGGTCTTCGCGGCGTCACCGAAGGTCTCGTAGGCGTCCATGATCCGGTCGAGCTTGAAGCGATGCGTGATGAGCTGCGCCGGTTCGAGCTTATGTGAGACAACCGTCTTGAGCAGCATGGGCGTCGTCACCGTATCGACGAGCCGCGTCGTGATCGCGATATTGCGATCCCATAGGTGCTCAAGGTGCAGATCGACTTTGACGCCATGGACGCCGACATTCGCGATAATGCCGCCGGGCGCGACGATATCTTCGCAGGTGATGAAGCTCGCCGGCACGCCGACGGCCTCGATCGCCGTATCGACGCCGCGGCCGCCGGTCAGTTTCATCACGGTCTCGACGGCCTTGCCGTCCTTATTGTTGATGATTGCCGTCGCGCCGAACCGCTTCGCGATATCGAGACGATTGTCGTCGAGATCGATCATGATGATCTCGCCCGGCGAATAAAATTGCGCGGTGAGGAGCGCCGCGAGACCGATCGGACCTGACCCTACAATGGCGACGCTCGATCCCGGCTCAACCTTGCCGTTGAGAACGCCGCATTCGAAGCCCGTCGGCAGAATGTCGCTCAGCATCACGAGCGCCTCTTCGTCGGCGCCGGCCGGAATATGATAGAGGCTCGTGTCGGCGAAGGGAATGCGGACATATTCCGCCTGCGTCCCATCGATCTTGTTGCCGAGAATCCAGCCACCGTTGACGCAATGCGAATACATGCCGCGGCGGCAATAATCGCATTTGCCACAAGCCGAGATGCAGGACACGATGACGTGATCGCCTTGATGAAAAGCAGTGACGGCGGCGCCCACCTTCTCGATGACACCGACACCTTCATGGCCTAAAATGCGACCGGGTGCGCAGGTCGGCACGTCGCCCTTGAGAATGTGCAGATCCGTGCCGCAAATCGTTGTCTTGAGGATTTTGACGATCGCATCGGTCGGTTGTGCGATCTCAGGCATCGGACGCTCTTCGAGCGCTTTCTTGTTCGGTCCCTGATAGACAAGCGCCTTCATGATATCTTCTCCACCGATGGCCATAGCGCGTCGCGGATAACGCGTATCCTCGCCTTCCATGCGGATAATGTGCATCGGCGCCAATTCAACCTTGATTCAGGTCAAGGTAACTGCGCTTCAAACAAAGATGAACCAAGCATGGCCTTCGCAAGGTGCGTGTTCAAACATTCATTCTCTGCAATTTTTCGATCATCTTTACCAATTCTCGGAGATCGGCCTAACAGATTGGTAATCCTCCCTCGCCTACGCTAGCGGCCTCAATTTTCATTTGGGTTGCCGCAATGAATTTCATCACAATCTGCCTTTTGATCGGAGTCATGATCGGCTGTGATACAGCCTTGGCCGAAGAGTCGGGCAATACCCCCGCCACGGATGCCTCAAACCCATTCAGCGGCCCGCTGAACATCGAAGGGGCCTTTCCGAAAATCACCATTGCCGGCGAGGATCTTTCCAGTCCCTTTACCATTGCCCATTCGATGGAACAGGCGATGTATCAGAGCCTCTATTACAGCCATTACAATTTGATTTTTACGCCCGTGCATACGCCGGTTTTGAAAGACATGCCCAGTGCTTTTGATGCGCAGGGCCGTCCTTTGTGGTTCGACGGATCGAATGGCGAACAGTCACTCAAAAGATTGGTAAGCGAGCTCCTGAGCCGCGAGCAGATAGCAGACCTTGATCGCCTTCTGGACGACTGGAGCAATCCGTCTGAACGTCTCGCCGACGGCAGGCCCAAGCTCATGATGTTCAAAAAAGCACTGACTCAGGAGATGTCATCCATCCCTGATCGAAATAAGGCCTATGAACATATTCGTCAGTGGAGAGAAAAGTTCCCCCATTCACGTGCAGCCGCCTTAATCGAAGCCGTCTACTGGGTGCAATATGCGTGGACCGCGAGGGGGAGTGGTTATAGCGACACTGTTACATCAGAAGGGTGGGATCTCTTTGGGGAAAGGCTTAGAAAAGCCGAAGCTGTCCTTATTGAGAGCGAACCCTACGCTGCAAGCAGCGCCTTGTGGGGCAATATCTACCTCGATGTCGGCAATAACCTTGGCTGGCCGAAGGCGAGGCTTTTGACGTTCTTTCGAGATCAAGCGGGAAAGTACAAAGATTTCGATCCTCTTTATTCCACAACATTCATTTATCTCCAGCCGAAGTGGGGAGGAAGTTGGAAGCTTGTCGACTCCCTTGTCACAGAAGCCGTCAAAGACAGGTATCAGCTGGATGCCAATGCAATGTACGCACAGCTCTATTGGCGATTGGCTCAAAACCAACATTTACAGGCCGATCTCTCAGAGAGCTCGGCCGATTGGGACAAAATGAAACGTGGATTTGAAGACCTGATGCGTCTTTACCCACACAGTGCTTTCAATCTCAATAATTTCGCGGCGGCTGCGTGCGTAATGGGCGACAAGGAAACCTTCCAAAGCCTGAGATTTCAAATTGGCAAGTATGTTACGCCGGAGTCATGGCCCGATAATTATTCGCCCGATTTATGTGAGCATAAATTCGCAACCCAACCCTTGTGACAAAGGCTCCGCCGCCCCTCGCCCTTCGAAGCCGCTTTCAGCGGCTCCTTAGGGTGAGGGCTAGGTGGCTAGAAACCCTCATGCTGAGGTCCGAGCGAAGCGAGCCTCGAAGCACGAGGGTTTCTCCTTCGGTTGGAGCATCACACTTCGCCATTCATCCAACGGCGGACATTTTCGGCGAGGCGGCAAGAGATGAATGGATAGGTCAGAACGGCTCGCGCGGTCACTCCCCCTCATCATCATCCTCAACCAACACCCCATCGCCATAATCCACCTGCGTCAGATAAAGCCCCTCGGGCGGCGCGACAGGCCCGCAACGGCGGCGGTCATGGGCATCGAGCGCCGCTTTCATATCGCGCGCTTTCCATTTGCCGGAGCCGACATTTTCAAGCGAGCCGACCATGGAGCGCACCTGCCGGTGCAGGAAAGACCGCGCGCTCAGACGAAATTGGATCTCCTCGCCATATTTCGACACGTCGAAGCGCTCCAGCGTGCGCACAGGGCTCACAGCCTGACATTGCGAGTCACGGAATGTCGAGAAATCATGCTCGCCCAAGAGAAGTTGCGCGGCCTCGTGCATGGCCTCTGCATTTATTTTGCGTTTCAAATGCCAGGCACGGCCAGCCTCGACGGTCAAAGGCGCGCGGCGATTGACGATGCGATAAAGATAATGCCGGCGGATCGCCGAGAAGCGCGCGTCGAATGTGTCCAGCACTTCTTCGGCGGAAAGAATGGCGATCGGGTTCGGCCGCATATGCGCGTTCAGCGCCTCGCGCAAGACATCCACGCGCCATGCGCGCGACAGATCAGCATGCACAACCTGCCCCAGCGCATGAACGCCCGTATCGGTACGACCCGCGCCGCGCAAGCGGATGTCTTCGCCGGTGAGCGCTAGGAATGCCGCTTCCATCACCTCCTGCACCGACAGGCCGTTCTTCTGCGTCTGCCAGCCGACAAAGGGCGTGCCATCATATTCGACGATGAATTTATAGCGGGGCATCGTTAAGAGCTCGTCATGCGCGGGCTAGGGCAGCCCCGTCTCTGCCTCGCATGTCGCTCCGCTTGCATGGATGAGGAGTACGTCTCGGTCGGCGAACACGAAGCGATAGTTTCCGTTAGTTTCTGGCAGCACCTCGCTAATCCAACCACCGACCGCTTCCTCTAGATTTCCTTTGACGATTGTTACCGAAACGAAAGTTAAACCAACGGGACACTTCTCACCTTCGGGCTTGCTTAAACCCCTTTCATTGACCCATTCATCATCGATTTTGATTTCTACGTCGCCTGCTAGAAGGTGTGCGAAAGTCACCTTTGCATCGTGTAGATTACCACGATCAAAGAACCACTTGTCATCAATAGCTACAACACTCATCGTACGTTTCCGAAATTTCTATAAGTATATTTCAAACCCTTTTAAAAATACTCATTTAAGCGCCATCCCCGCCGCAACCTTCGTGCCGCGCAGAAAATCCTGGGCTGACATCGGCGCTTTGCCGGAGCGCTGCACTTCGATCAAACGCACCGCGCCGGTGCCGCAGGCAATGGTCAGAGCGCCGTCGAGCGCGGTCCCGGACGCGCCAAGTCGCGCTCCTTGCCCTTCGGCGAGCGTGCTGCGCAGGACTTTCACCCGCTCCACACCCTTGCCGAAATCGGCCTCGAAAAAAGCGCCCGGAAAAGGCGAAAGCCCGCGAACGATATTGTGAACCTCATGCGCTGGTTTGGTCCAATCGATGCGGGCTTCGGCCTTGTCGATCTTATGAGCGTAAGTCACGCCTTCTTCGGCTTGCGGCGTGAAGGTGAGCTTATTCTCCGGCAAAGCCGAAAGCGCATCTACCATCAGCTCCGCGCCCAACGGCGACAATTGATCGTGCAGCTCACCCGCCGTCATGTCAGGCGCGATTGGAATGCGTGCAGTCATACCCACAGGCCCCGTGTCTAGCCCCTCTTCCATGCGCATTACCATGACGCCTGTCTCGCTATCGCCCGCCATGATGGCCCGCTGGATCGGCGCCGCGCCACGCCAACGCGGCAAAAGCGAGCCATGAAGATTGAGGCAGCCTTTCGCAGGCGCGTCGAGAATGGGTTTCGGCAGGATCAAGCCATAGGCGACGACGACCGCGACATCGGCCGCATGGCTCGCGAAAAGCGTGGCTTCTTCCTCCGTGCGCAAGGTCTTCGGCGAGAAAACCTTGAGCCCGTGTTTTTCGGCGCAAACCTGCACAGGCGAGGGCGTCAGATCGAGCCCTCGCCTGCCGCCGGGTTTCGGCGCACGCGTATAGACGGCCACGACCTCATGCTCGGCAGCGATGATGGCTTCAAGCACCGGCACCGAAAAATCCGGCGTACCCATGAAGATGATGCGCAAAGGAAGCCTATTAAGGTCAGGACGCCATCAATGGGCCGTCATTGCGAGGAGCGGAGCGACAAAGCAATCCATGCTTCCACCCGAAGGATTGGCTCTGGATTGCTTCGCTTCGCTCGCAATGACGAAACGTTTTCATCTTATAAACGGTTCGGCGCTTTCCGGCAGCCACGCCGCGCGCCAGATGGCCCGCGCTTGTTCGATCTCGGCTTGCGGCCGCGACTGCGTAGCATCCATGACTCGGGCGCGCACGGCTTCGTCAACCAATTCGTCATGGCCTTGCGCGTCGCAGCCGGCACCGGCCGCGCAGAGAAGCGCGGCAGCTTCGCTGACCGCAACCGTTCCGTAGACGGATGCCGGAACCGGAGCGAAACGCGAGGGCGTGAGGATCAACCCGCAGCCGAAGCCGCTCTCCAATTCGGCGAGCGCCGGACATGGGCCGGGGCGCGGCCCAAAGACCTTTTTCGCAAGGCCGCACAATTCATCCTGGCAGCATCGCCCGCAGGCATTGCAAGGCTGCCCATAGGTTGGCTTATCAAGCATACCGAGCAAGCCTCGTCATTGATGAAGGCGATCGTCATTGCGAGCGAAGCGAAGCAATCCAGCCTAACCAATCGAGCCGATACGTGGATTGCTTCGCTTCGCTCGCAATGACGGCTCAACGGTTAATCTTAGACCCTAGGCCGCAGGCATGTCCTTGGGAAGGCCGGACTTCTTCTCCGGCTTCTCGGATCCGTCGCGCTTCGCCGCTTTCTGGAATTTCTTGATGACGCGATCGCGCTTCAGCTTCGAAATATGATCGATGAAGAGCACGCCGTTCAGATGATCGATCTCATGCTGGAGGCAGGTTGCGAGAATGCCATCCGCCTCGATCTCTTGATGCTTGTTGTCGCGGTCGAGATAGCCGACGCGCACGCGCGCCGGACGAATCACCTCTTCATAATATTCCGGGATGGAGAGACAGCCCTCTTCATAAGAGGACGTCTCTTCCGAGGCCCAGAGAATTTCAGGATTGGCGAAGACCATCGGGTCTGCCGAGGCAGAATCGTCCTTGCGCTTGGCGACGTCGATCACGATGATGCGTTTGGGGATGGCGATCTGCGCCGCCGCGAGGCCTATGCCCGGCGCGTCATACATCGTCTCCAACATATCGGTCATGAGCGCCCGGACAGCGGAATCGACCTCGGGGACGGGCTCGCATACGTTGCGAAGCCGTGGATCTGGAAGGGTGATGATCGTGCGTAGTGCCATGGCCTACGAAATAATCATCAATGCGCTTGAGGTCAATTTCCTTGGAGATTGTCCGGCCCGAAAGCCTCGGGCAGCAGCGCGCCGAGCGTGAATGTCGCCCGGATACCTTCTGACCCAGCCGCATAAATTTTGGCATCCGGCCCAGCGAATTCCCGGATTCGCTGGCGGCAGGCCCCGCAGGGCGTCACCAAAGCCGGCCCATCGCCCAAAACCAGGATTTCAGCGATTTGGCGCTCGCCCGACGCGATCATGGCCGAGATTGCGCTGGCTTCGGCGCAAATGCCCACCGGATAGGCCGCATTCTCGACATTGGTACCGGAAAAGATCGCGCCCGACGGCGTCACCAGAGCCGCGCCGACCGCAAAACCCGAATAAGGCGCATAGGCGTGGCGCCGCACGGCGCTGGCCGCCTCGAACAGAGCTTGAACCTTGTCCATGCGTCCTCTACTTCGGGTACTGGCCTTCGGGCTGGAACTTGCTGCTCTATCCCTCTAGAACCAGCGGCAAAAGCGACAATCTCCGCTTCCCAATAGGATCTTGATGAAATTCACCCTTTCCTGGCTCAAGGATCATCTTGAGACCGAGGCCTCGCTCAATGAGATCGTAGCCACGCTGACGCGCATCGGGCTCGAGGTCGAATATGTGGAAAACCCGGCTGAGGCTTTGCGGGATTTTACGATTGCCACCGTGATCGAGGCGAAGCCGCATCCCAATGCCGACCGGCTGCAGGTCTGCATGGTCGATACCGGCGCCGGTGCGCCGGTGCAGGTCGTCTGCGGCGCGCCCAATGCGCGGACCGGGCTGAAATCCGTCTTCTCTCCGCCCGGCACCTATATTCCGGGCAAGAAGATCACTTTGGGCAAGGGCGTGATCCGCGGCGTCGAATCGCTTGGCATGCTCTGCTCCGGCGCCGAACTCGGCCTCTCCGAGGATCATGACGGCATTTTGGAACTGCCTGACGACGCACCCCTCGGACAGTCTTACGCGGCCTGGGTCGGCCTCGACGATCCGCTAATCGATATCAATCTCACGCCGAACCGGCCGGATGCCATGGGCGTCGAAGGCATAGCCCGCGATCTGGCCGCAGCGGGCCTCGGCAAGTTGAAGACCCATAAGATCGCGCCGACGCCCGGCCAATTCCCCTGCCCAGTCGCGGTGAAGCTCGACTTCGCGCCTGAGGACGCGCATCTGGCGCCGGCCTTCGCATTGCGCCTCGTGCGCGGCGTCAAGAATGGCCCGAGCCCGGACTGGCTGCAAAAGCGCCTGAAGGCGATCGGTCTGCGACCCATCAACGCGCTTGTCGATATCACCAATTATCTCGCCTTCGACCGTGCGAGACCCTTGCATGTCTTCGACGCCAAGAAGGTTCATGGCGATCTGGTGGTGCGCCGCGCCAAGGATGGCGAAGAGATTCTGGCGCTCGACGGCAAGACCTACAAGCTCGATGACAGCATGGTCGTCATCGCGGATAACAATGGCGTCGAATCGATCGCCGGCATCATGGGGGGTGAGGCCTCCGGCTGCGATGAGGCGACGACGGATGTCCTGATCGAATCGGCTTTGTGGGACCCGACCAATATCGCGCGTTCAGGCCGCAAGCTCGGCATCACGTCGGATGCGCGCTATCGCTTCGAGCGCGGCATCGATCCGGCTTTTTGTCTGCCGGGCGAAGAACTCGCCACCCATCTCGTGCTGCAATTTTGCGGCGGCGAGCCTTCCGAAATCGCGCTTGCCGGCAAGATCCCCGAGCCCGATCACCGCATCGACTTCCCCTGGAGTGAGGTCAAGCGGCTGACCGGCCTTGAACTGCCGCTTTCCGACATGGCGGCGATCCTTGAGAGATTAGGATTTGAGCTCGCGCTCGCCGATGGCAATAGCGATCGCGTGATGGTCAAAGTGCCCTCCTCTCGGCCGGACGTCGAAGGCAAGGCCGATCTTGTCGAAGAGATCGTGCGGATTGCAGGCATAGACAATATAGCTTCGGTGCCTTTGCCCCGGCTCGATCAGAAGATCGCCGAGCCCGTTCTGACTTTGCTGCAAAAGCGCACCCGCGCCGCCAAACGCGCGCTGGCTTCGCTCGGCCTTGTCGAGGCTGTGACCTGGTCCTTCGTCGCCAAGGAACGCGCTGTTTTGTTCGGCGCGGCGCCTCCCGTCGAACTCGCCAATCCGATCGCGGCGGAACTCTCCGCCATGCGCCCGAGCCTGCTGCCGGGTCTAATCGCTTCGGCGCAGCGCAATGCCGATCGCGGCCTGGGCGATGTGGCTTTGTTCGAAGTTGGCCAGATCTTCAAAGGATCAGACGAAAAGGACCAGTTCGTCGCGGCGGCGGGCGTCAGGCGCGGCACGGCGAAGCCGCAAGGCGCCGGGCGCCATTGGGCTGCGCCCGCTGCGAACGTCGATACATTCGATGCCAAGGGCGACGCCTTGAGCCTTCTTGCCTCTTTGGGCGTGGCTTTAGGCGGCTTGCAGGTCGTATCCGGCGGGCCGGACTGGCTTCATCCCGGCCGCTCGGCTACGCTGCAATTCGGACCCAAAAACATCATCGGCTGGTTTGGCGAATTCAATCCCCGCCTTCTGGCTGCGATCGATGTTGAAGGCCCGCTGGTTGGCTTTGAAATCCTGCTCGACGACATACCGGCGCCGAAATCAAAGCCCACCAAGGCAAAGCCGAAGCTCGACCTATCGGAGTTCATGCCGCTGCAACGCGATTTCGCCTTTATCGTCGACCGTGCCGTGAAGGCCGGAGATATCGTCAAGGCGGCGCAGGCCGGCGAACGCAATCTCGTTACGCAAGTGACGGTCTTCGATGTGTATGAAGGGCAAGGGGTCCCGGAAGGCAAGAAATCCGTAGCCATCGGCGTGACGCTGCAACCCCGCGACAAGACTTTGACCGAGGCCGAGATCGATGCCGCCGCGGGCAAGATCATCGCCGAAGTCGAAAAGAAAACCGGTGCAAACCTGCGAGGATAGACTCTGTGAGAGATGACGTATTTTCTGGCGAAGCCCTAGTTCAAAATAGTGCCCCGGCAAGCCTGGTCCAAAGGCGGCGGCGCTTTGGCCGCGCCGCTCTCACTCTTACCTTGATGTTTGCCATTTTCGCTGCGAGCCCAGCGCTTGCCGAACCGCGCACGATCGCGGATTGCGAGAAGATTCAGGAGGCGGACGCCTATAATCAATGTCTCGCCAGCTTCGGCCCTGCCGCGCATAAGCACGGTGTTTCGGCCGATCCGGAAGGCGGTGGCAATGGCGGCGGGGGCGTTTCGACCGCGGCGGCCAGGCGCGGCCATGGTGCGCATGCGTCGCATGCCTCGCCCCATGGATCACATGGGCGAGGCCGCCATTATCATGCCGCGCGGCCGGGCCGCCATGCGACAGGGCATTATGCGCCGAAGCGTCAGTATGGACATCCATCGTCGAAGCACATGTCTTCGAAGCATCAAGCGTCGGGACATCATGCCGCGCCGGCGCACGGCGGGCGCCAGCACATGGAATTCAAGATCAAACGCTGAGCCCTGCTCTGCGGCGGGGCTCATATATCATGACTTCCCGTTCGAAACGCCTGCAACTTTTCGGGATCATGACTTTTCCAGCCGCATGATCTTATCCGAAAAGTCTGCAACTTTTCGGGATCATGCTTGTGCGGGAAGCGCGCCCTTCACCTTCTCGACGATCGCCTTGAAGGCTTCCGGTTCACGGATCGCGAGTTCCGACAAAACCTTGCGGTCGATCTCGATGCCCGCCTTGCCGAGGCCGTCGATGAAGCGCGAATAGGTGAGGCCCAGTTCCCGCACGGCGGCATTGAGGCGCTGGATCCACAAAGCGCGGAAGGTACGCTTCTTCACGCGGCGGTCGCGCGTCGCATATTGCATCGAGCGATCGACGGCCGCTTTCGCGGTACGGATCGTATTCTTGCGCCGGCCATAAAAGCCTTTGGCGGCGTCGAGGGTTTTCTTGTGCTTGGCGTGCGAGGTGACGCCGCGTTTTACGCGAGCCATGGCATAACTCCAAAATTCAAGGGAACGGATAAAAGATCAGACGCGCACCATCAGCCGTTGGGCAAAAAGTACTTGATGATGTTGTCACCATCGCTCTTGAACAGAACATTGGTGCCGCGCAGATTGCGGATCTGCTTGTTTGTTCTCTTGATCATGCCATGGCGCTTGCCGGATTGCGCATAGACCACCTTGCCTGTGCCGGTGATCTTGAAGCGCTTCTTGGCGCCGGATTTCGTTTTCAACTTGGGCATTTGCTCGTCTCCGTCTGGCGGATGCGGCGTTGTTTTCTTAAAAGAAAAATCGCCTTATGAGCATGTCCCGGAAAAGCTGTTCGACTTTTCCGATCAGGACATGCTTCATCCAAGGAGCTCGTTCGTTTCCGAACAAGCGAAAGAACCGCCACGGCAGCCCTGAATGGCCGGGCGGTTCGGAAGGCGGGTTTATAAGCGCAATGGCAGGCGAAACGCAAGCGGCCTCCAGCGTAATCCTCACATGCCGAAAAGCCGCGTTCTAATAAAGAATTAACGCGCGGGCGCATAATCTGCCGCTTTCGCAATCAAGCTGTCGGGCGCGCCCATGTTCGTTTCGGCCGTTAATTCCATCCGCGGGACCGCTCCCGTCAAAAAGACGGCGAAGCCCGCCAAAGTCAGTAAGCGCGCCGCAGCCGAAGCCGATGGCAAGGTTGGCAAAGCCACACGGCAGCAGGCCAAGGATGCCGGGCGCGACCGTCAGGCGGCACCGAAATCTCCCGCAGCCATGAGTTCGCCCGCTGTCCAGGCCGCTTTGACCTTTTTGAAGCCTGGCCTCTGACAAAAAGAAAAGAGCATGATGCGGTGAAGCGATCATGCTCTAACAATCTAGTGCGGGTGAAGCTCGGGCTTAACGTGGCGCGAGCACCATCACCATCTGGCGGCCTTCCATCGAAGGCTCAAGTTCGACCTTGGCGGCGCCAAGCGTCTCGGCCTTCACCTTTTCGAGCAGGCGGAAGCCTAGATCCTGGTGGGCCATTTCACGACCGCGGAAGCGCAAGGTGACCTTGACCTTGTCGCCCTCCTCAAAAAAGCGGCGCATGGACTTCAGTTTGGTGTCGTAATCATGCTCGTCGATTCCCGGACGCAGCTTGATTTCTTTGATTTCAACGATTTTCTGCTTTTTGCGGGCCTCGGCGGCCTTTTTCTGCTCAAGAAAACGGTATTTGCCGTAATCGAGTATCTTGCAGACCGGCGGTTCCGCCGTCGGAACGATCTCGACAAGATCGAGCGAGGCCTCATCGGCCAAGGCTTGCGCTTCCGAAACTTGCACGACGCCGCGATTATGACCTTCGGCGTCGATTAATTGGACCTCACGGGCGCGGATTTCACGATTGATGCGCGGCCCCTCTTTCTGCGGGGCCGTAGGGGCTTTCATTGGACGGCGAATGGCATGCTCTCCTTATGTTGATGATCGAACCCGAAGTGTCCCGCTCACTGCAGCAATTGCAGGCGACGCATCCGGACCCGTTTAAAAGATCGGTTGTATGGGGCCGGAAGTCAATCAACGCTGAGGTTTTTAGGACGCTCTTTAATATTCGGCCTGTGTTTTCAGACTCTCTGTGCAAGTAAAGCCACATAGGCGGCCAGGGTTTCACTGCACATCCGGTCGACCGAAAAATAGGTCTGCACGAAAGCGCGGCCGCGAAACGCCAGCATATCGCGTGCCGAAGCGCCGTAATTCAAAGCCTCACCGATCGCGCCGGCGAGCGCGCCTGCGTCATGCGGCGGCACCCGCCAGCCGGTGCGCCCGGAGGCTTCGACTTCGGGCGGCGCCAGGACGGTTTCCGGCGCGGCACCGAGATCGGTGACGACAACCGGCGTGCCGATCGCCTGGGCTTCGACCGTCACACGGCCGAAAGCCTCCGGCTCCGTCGACGGCACGACAACGACGGCCGCGGCGAGATGCGCCGCCGGCATGTCGCTCCAATGTCCGACGCGCCGCACGATATTTTGCAGATGCGCTTTTTCGATCTCCTGATCGATCTCGCGCACATAGGCATTGCGGCCTTGCGGATCGCCCGCGAAAATGAATTTCGTGTCGCTGAGGCCGGATTCGACGAGCCGCTTCGCCGCCGCGATCAGAAGCTTGTGCCCCTTCCACGGGCTAAGGCGCGCCGCGAGCAGCACGATCCTTTCATCCGGCGCGACGCCCCATTGCCGCCGCACCGCTTGAACCCGCATCGGATCGATGGCGGAAGGCGAAAAGGCCCGCAGATCGATGCCGCGATAGATGATCTTCGTCTTCGGTACGGCTTCGGGATAGATTTTGGCGATCAGATCCGCCGTATAATGCGAATTGGCGATCACCATATCGCCTTGCGCCATGACGGAATTATAGCGCTGCTTCAAGGCCGCCTTGCCGGAATAGGCGCCGTGAAACGTCGTCACGAAAGGGGTTTTGGTCAGCCGCGTCGCGCCATGCGCGACCCAGGCCGGCGCGCGCGACCGCGCATGGACGATATCGACCCTCTCCGCCTTGATCAGCTTGGCGAGACGGCGGACGTGAAGAGCCATGGCGATCGGGTTTTTGGTCTTGGCCGGAAACGGCACCCAGATTCCGCCTTTCGCCTGCAATTCGCTGACAAGCCGGCCGCTTTCGCTTGCGACAAGCGCCCGGGCGCCTGCTTCGGCCAACGCGGCGGCAATGTCGATCGTCGTCTGCTCGGCACCGCCGGCCGAGAGTTCCGGCAGGATTTGAAGAATGGTAAAGCCCGCGAGCGGATGCCCGGATCTATCTGCGAAGGAACTTGAACCTTCGTGCATCGTGTCAGGCCGCGTTCAACGGAGCATTTTCAACAAGAGGGAACACCGATTACCTAATCAGACAAGCCGATTTGATAGGCCCGAAATGCGATCAAACAATTAAAGAGCCTGATCGTCATCCGACCCGAAACGATCATGCTCTAACAACATCATAAGGCGACCATAGGAATGAACGGGCAAGATCCGCAATTTGAGCTCGCCACAAAGAGCAGTCTTCCACAGTTCATCCGCGTCGGGAAGCCGCCGTCCGAGCGGCGGATCGCCTATCTCAGCCGTGCCGCGCGCAAAGGACAAAAGAAGCGTCCTGGCGTCATCTGGCTCGGCGGTTTCAAATCCGACATGCGCTCGGTGAAGGCGTCGGCGCTCGATGCCTGGGCCGAGGACCAGGGCCGGGCTTTTCTCAGATTCGACTATTCGGGACATGGGGACTCCGATGGGCCGTTCGAGGAGGCCACGATCGGCGATTGGCTTGAAGAAAGCCTGGCTGTCTTTCGGTCCAAGTCGTCGGGACCGCAGATTCTCGTCGGCTCGTCGATGGGCGGCTGGCTGGCGCTTCTCGCCGCGCGCGCCTTGCAGGCTTCCGGCGAAGAAAAACGCCTCGCCGGATTGGTGCTGATCGCGCCCGCTGTCGATTTCACAGAACGGCTCATCTGGGACAGGCTTTCGCCGGAGGCCAAAGCCGACATCGAGACCAAGGGCGTCTGGCTGCGGCAATCCGCCTATTCGGCCGCGCCCTATCCGATCACGCGCAAGCTGATCGAAGAGGGCCGCCAGCATTTGCTCTTCGATAAGATCATCCGGACCTATTGCCCCGTGCATATCTTGCAGGGGTTGAAGGACGAGGACGTCCCGCCGGCGCATGCCATGGCGCTAGTCGAGCACCTCGTCGGCGACGCAGTCGTGCTGACCTCAATCAAGGACGGCGATCACCGGCTGTCGCGGCCAGAAGACATCGCCCGCCTCATCGCCGCGATCGAGGCGATCGCCTGATTTCTATGGTTTTGCTCCGAACAGACGGCGATCCCAAAAAACAGGTTCGTGCAGACTTGCCCGAACGTGGCGGAACTCCGGATGGCTGGGATTGATCAGAATATTACGATCGAGACGCGCGATGACGCTGGGCACGATCAAGATCAAGCTGCGTTTCTCGATGCACCACGCCTCGCCGAAAAGCTTGCTGACGGTCGCGGGCATCAGATCCCACCCAGAGAGGCTGGGCGGTGAAAACACCTCATAGGTGATCCCGGGCGGGATGGTGATCTCGACATAATGCTGGTGCGGCGGCAGCATTCCGCTGCCATGGACGAGCTTTTCGAGCAGGGCCGTGGAGAAATGCTCGCTGGCATAGATGATCGCGCTACCGGGCGTATTCCATCGCCCTGGTGCGATTGTCGATCCGGTGGCGTCGAAAATCGGATAGGCGCCGTGCGGATCTCCAATTCGAAAACATGTGAGAACGCGGTCGAGGACCTGCCCCGTCACGCAGCGCTGCCGTATTTCAGCCCACCAAGGATATCGACGACCATCTCCGCCCCGAATTCGTTTTGAATCACGACGTCGATCGGCCGCTTGTCTTCGATCATCGGATGCGGACGGAACAGGAAGTCGCGCGCGGCCTCGTCGCTTTCCCAGACATCCCGGGCAAGACCCCAGACACGCGCCACGCGTGCGAGGCGCGTCCCCTCCTCGGGCGAAAGCCGATGAGCCGTCTTTCGCCGTTCATAGGTCGCCTTCGGAATGAACCGGTACTTGAATTGGACATCGCCAGGCGCGAGAAGTTGGGAGACCCGCTCCAGCACGCCAACCGGCAGGCCGTGCTCGATGCGGGAGATCAAGCCAAACGGCGACCTTACGTCGCGATCTTTGGCGGAAAGCCCCAGTACATCCGCCATCCCGCTGAAATCGAGCATATATGCCTCCGTCCGAATGAGACTAAATATAGCCTCGGATGGAACTGGCCGCAAGCATGCCCCAAGCATGCCCCAAGCATGCCTACGAATCGTGGCCGGCCACGTCTCGACAACCTGCCTGCCCGCGTGTATAGAAACCGGCTTCAACTTAAAACAGCGTGCCGAAACGCCTGCCCGGCCGTAACGCCAGGCAAAACGGCAAGGATGACCCAAATGAACATTATCCAAACGCTCGAGGCCGAACAGGTCGCGAAATTCAACGCCGTCAAGACCATTCCGGACTTTCAGCCGGGCGACACCCTGATCGTCAACGTCAAAGTCAAGGAAGGCGAGCGCACCCGCGTGCAGGCCTATGAAGGCGTCTGCATCGCTCGCACCGGCGGCGGCCTCAACGAAAGCTTCACAGTCCGCAAGATCTCCTATGGCGAAGGCGTCGAGCGCGTCTTCCCGGTCTTCTCGCCCAATATCGACTCGATCAAAGTCGTGCGCCGCGGCAAGGTCCGCCGCGCCAAGCTCTATTATTTGCGAGACCGGCGCGGCAAGGCTGCCCGTATCGCCGAGAAGAAGGAGACGCCCGCGGCAAAGGCCGCGCGCGAGGCCGCCAAGAAGGAAGCCAAGGCAGAGGCCAAGGCAAAAGTAGCGGCCAGCAAGGAATAAACGCCTGGCGGCGTCTGAACGCCGGGTTCAAGCCGCAAGCGCCTTTTGGAGAATGCGGGATGGCGGACAAAGAGGGTGATACCGGCCCCGAAACCAGCTACACGGGCCCCGAAAACGAATGGGACTTCGATTTTGCCCGCCGGCTGATGGGCAAATATGTGATGGCCTCGTTCAATTATCTGGAGCCCGACGGCGTCACCGTGCGGATGCACGA
>JAATEW010000391.1 GCA_015655535.1 Hyphomicrobiales bacterium
GAAAGCCGAGTTCAAGCCGGGCGTCCCCAGGCGACCGCCGGCTTGCGGTTGCGAAGCCGGCCGGCCGGTCCCAGAACCGTATGGATATTCCCGAAGAACTGCGCTGCGCTCCGCTTCCACGTGAAGGTCGTGGCATGCGCACGGCACAACTCGCGCGGGATTTCGAGGGCCGCCAAGGCCGCCCGCTGCAGATCGTGGTCGAGGACACCGGCCTTGGACTCGCCGATCACGTCGAGAGGCCCCATCACCGGATAGGCGGCGATAGGCAGGCCGGAGGCGAGCGCTTCGAGAAGGACGATGCCGAACGTATCCGTCAGGCTCGGAAATACGAAGACATCCGAGGACGCATAGGTGCGCGCCAGCTCTTCGCCCTGCTGCGGCCCCATGAAATGCGCCGCCGGAAAAGCTGCCTTCAACTGCCCGAGCATGGGGCCGTTTCCGACCACGACCTTCGAGCCCGGCAGTTCCAGGCGCAGGAAGGCCTCGACATTTTTCTCGACGGCGATGCGCCCGACGAACAGGAAAATCGGCCGCGGCAGATCCAAAACCCGCTCGTCGCGCGGCCGGAACAGCGTTTCATCGACGCCCCGTGACCAGTGTAAAAGCCTTTTGAAACCTTGCTTTACGAGATTTCTCTCAAGGCTTGAAGAACTTACCATCGTGCCCGCGCCGGCATTGTGAAAGCGGCGCAAGAAGGCATAGCTGAGCCACACGGGCACGGGTGCGCGCGCCGCCAGATATTCCGGGAAGCGCGTGTGATAGGAGGTGCTGAAGGGCAAGCCTGCGCGCAGGCAATAGCGCCGCGTCGCAAGCCCGATCGGACCTTCCGTCGCGATATGGATGAAGTCCGGCTGGACATGCGCGATCGCCGCCGACGCCGCCGAGGCGGTGGCCAGAGCGAGCCTGATTTCGCCATAGCCCGGCAAGGGCAAAGTGCGAAAGCTCTGCGGCGTCAGGAAATGGACCTCCATATCGAAGGAAGCCGCATGCGCCGCAATCGCCTCAAGCGAACGCACGACCCCATTGACCTGAGGGTGCCATGCGTCCGTCGCGATCAGAAGTCGGCTCACGCGGCGGAGGCCTCCGCCTGGGGTGCGAGCAAGGCGGCACGTTCGACGAAGGCCAATTGCCGCAATTCATCGGCCCAGCGGATGATTTCGTAGCTGCCGTCGTGGTTTTCGACGAGCGCCGTGCAGCTTTCCACCCAATCGCCGGTATTCATGTAGCGGACGCCGAAATCATTGTGGATCGCGGCGTGATGGATATGGCCGCAAACCACGCCTTGGACATCGAGCCGGCGCGCTTCGTTCGACAGAAGCTCTTCGAACCGGCCGATGTGATTGACCGCTTTCTTGACCTTGTATTTGGCCCAGGAGGACAAGGACCAATAGGCGAGCCCCATCCGCCGCCGCACGATATTGAGATATCGATTGATGGCGAGGGCCAGCGTGTAGGCGCCGTCACCGATATAGGCAAGCCAAGGGGCATGCCGCACGACCAGGTCGAAGTGATCGCCATGGATGATCAACAGGCGGTTGCCGTCGAGCCCCTCATGGATCGCCGTGCCCATGATCTCGATGCCGCCGAAATTATCCCCGACATAATCGCGGGCGAACTCATCGTGATTGCCGGGAATGAAGACGACTCTGGTGCCTTTGCGCGCGCGCTTCAAAAGCTTCTGCACGACATTGTTGTGGGTCTGCGGCCAATACCAGCTCGACCTCAACCGCCAACCATCGATGATATCCCCGACGAGATAAATCGTATCGGCTTCATAATGCTTCAGAAATCCGAGCAGCATTTCTGCCTGACATCCCTTGGTTCCAAGATGGATGTCGGATAAAAACATGGTTCGAACACTGACGACGTCGCGATCTTTTTTCGCCAAGTCGGTTGTCCTTATAGAGTGGCTTTTTTCCTCATGGACGATTCCATTGTCATTTTCATGACGGTATGCCCACAGACGGCGACAGGCCGCGGCCACACGCATGCGATGACTTGAAAAAGGCGAGTCCGGCCGCGACGACCATTGGCGCAATCTCTGTAAGCAGGACGACATCAATCGCATCGGAATTAGGTAATATTACCGAACCCGCTTCGGCCCGATCAATTGATGACGCAGGATCGAGCGCCCGCAAATTCAAACTTTCGGGAATAATGCGCTCTCGGCAAGACCGCAGACGATATGCGCCGCGGTGATGTGCAATTGCTGAATGATGGGCGTGCGATCCGAAGGCGCGTTGAGGAGCAACTCGCAATGATCCGCCATGGCTCCGCCCTTGGCTCCCGTGAAGCCGACGGTGCGGACGCCCTTCGCCTGCGCGGCCTTGAACGCCGCGAGAATATTCGGCGAACGGCCGGAGGTCGAAATGCCGACAAAAACGTCTCCTGCCTGGCCGAGCCCCGCCACCTGACGCGAGAAAATCTGTTCGTACCCATAGTCATTCCCGACCGCCGTCATCACCGACGTATCGGTCGTCAGGGCGAGCCCGGCCAGAGGCGCGCGATCGTAATTGAGGCGCGACACGAATTCGCCCGCGATATGCTGCGCGTCGGAAGCGCTCCCGC
>JAATEW010000161.1 GCA_015655535.1 Hyphomicrobiales bacterium
GAAGGTCTGGCCCGCGTTCTCCACCGGCGGAAAGGGACTGGCGCTGGCGAAGATCGCCCGGCCTTGCGACCAGCGATAGGCTTCGTCGGCCGTGCATTCCGAGCGGGAGGTAGGGTTGGAATAGGGGAAGATGATCGGCCGTTGGTTGATCTCGGCCATGGCCTCGATCACCTGCTGATTGAACAGTTTCGGCACGGTCGAGACGCCGATGATGCCGGTCGGTCGCAGCGCCTTGATCGCCTCGACGAAATTCGACACCGGCGCGTGATCGAGTGCGAAAGGCTTCTGAAAATCGGCGAGATCGGTGCGCGAGGTCACCATCAGCCCGTTGATGTCGAAAAGCGCATTGCGCCCGCGCGCCTGTTTGATATCCACACCTTCGAGCGCCATGGCCTCGCTGATCAGCTCCGCGATGCCGGTCGCGGCCGATCCGCCGCCCAGAAACAAAAACCGCTGATCGGCGAGCTTTTGGCCCGAAATGCTCAGCGCTCCAAAAATGCCGGCAAGCGCGACCGCCGCCGTGCCCTGGATATCGTCATTATAAGTGCAGATCTTGTCGCGATAGCGCTCCAGGATCGGCACGGCGTTGATATTGGCGAAATCCTCCCATTGGATGCAGCATTTCGGATAAAGCGCCTGCACCGCCTCGACGAATTCGTCGATGAAGGCGTCGTAGTCCGTGCCACGCACGCGATGCTGTTCGAGGCCGAGATAGAGCGGATCGTCGAGCAGGGCCTGATTATTGGTGCCGACATCGAGCGTGACGGGTAAGCAATATTGCGGCGGCACTCCGGCGCACGCCGTGTAAAGCGCAAGCTTGCCGATCGGAATGCCCGCGCCGCCGACGCCCTGATCGCCGAGGCCGAGAATGCGCTCGCCATCGGTGACAACGATGAAGCGAACATCTTTCTGCGGCCAATTGCTCAGGATCTCGCGCAAGCGGCCGCGCGCACTGATCGGCAGATACATGCCGCGCGACGCCCTGAAAATATGATCGAATTTCTGGCAGGCTTCGCCCACGGTCGGCGTATAGACAAGCGGCATGAAACTCGCGGGATCGGACATCAAGATCGCATAAAACAAAGTCTCGTTGCGCGATTGGAGATCGGACAGGAACAGATATTTCTGCAGATCATTGTCGAGATTGCTCAGCTCTTCGTGCGCGCGTGCGATCTGGATCGCGAGGGGCGCGACGCGTGGCGGCAGCAGACCTTCAAGGTGATGCGCGCGGCGTTCGGCTTCGGTAAAAGCGGTGCCCTTGTTCAAATGCGGATCATGCAGAAGCTCGTAGCCGCCGGCGGGAGTTTGCAACGCGGGTGCGGGAATAGACATGCGGTGATCCTTTTTGAATAGGGAGATTGAGCGCACCTTGTCGAAATGGTCTAGACCTGATTACCCGTGGCTTAAAACCCTCATCTTGATCAGGAGGGTCCACCCATTTCGGGCTTGCCCGAAACGCGCAATTTATAATGTCTAAAGTCGTGCAAACACGACTTTAGTGGACCCGTCTCGAGGGATCGAGTGTTTTCGGACTATAGAAATAATGCCGATTCCTCGTCCTTCGAGACGCGAACTCTTCGGGATGAGGGATCAACCGGTGAGGCCGGGACCTCAAGCCGGAGTGGCGACATAGGGTTTCACCATCTTCGCCGGAGCGACGATTTTGCAGGCGCATCTTCACCGGCGGCTCAATCGCGTCCCCCGCACGGAATAATCAGCGCCAGAGATTGGTGCGCGCGAGTTCGAGCACTTCGTCGACCTTGCCGCCTATCACCGCCTTCAGCGTATAGAGCGTGAAGCCCTTCGCCATTTCGGTCGTGATCTTCGGCGGGATCGCAAGCTCCTGCCGGTTCACCACGGCATCGACGAGCACCGGCCCATTATGCGCGAGCGCCGCCTTGATGCCGGGTTCGACCTCGCCCGCATCCTCGATCCTGATGCCCTTGATGCCGGCGGCTTCCGCCATGGCAGCGAAATTCGGATTCTTGAACCCGGTGCCGAAATCGAGAAAGCCCGTCGATTTCTGCTCAAGCTCGACGAAGCCCAAAGTGCCATTGTTGAAGACGACGACCTTCACCGGCAGGCCGAGTTGCGCGAGGCTCAGAAAATCGCCCATCAGCATGGTGAAGCCGCCATCGCCCGAGAGCGAGATGACCTGGCGGTTCGGAAAGGCCGCTTGCGCCCCAATCGCCTGCGCCATCGCATTGGCCATGGAGCCGTGCCAGAAGGAACCGATCAGCCGCCGGGCGCCGTTCATGGCGAGATACCGCGCCGCCCAGACGGTCGGCAGTCCGACATCGCAGGTGAAGATCGCATCCACGCTGGCAAAATCGCTGATCGCCTTGGCGACCTGCTGCGGATGCACGAGCCGCTTGCCCGCCACGCCTTTGGCCAATTCATCGAGGCCTTCGCGCGCCTTTTTATAATGCCCGACGGCTTGATCGAGAAATTTACGGTCTTTCTTTTCGCTGAGCAGCGGCAAAAGCGCATCGAGCGTCGCGCCCACCTCCCCGACGAGCCCAAGATCGATCGGCGCACGCTTGCCGAGTTGTTCCGGTCTGATGTCGACCTGCGCAATCTTGGCCGTGCCTTGCGGATAGAATTGGCGATAGGGAAAATCCGTGCCAAGCATCAAGAGAGCATCACAATCGTTCATCGCGAAAAAGCCGGACGAAAAGCCGATGAGCCCCGTCATCCCGACATCATAGGGATTGTCCCATTCCACATGCTCCTTGCCTTTGAGCGCATGAACCATGGGCGACTTGAGTTTCTCGCCCAAGGCCAGGAGTTGACCATGCGCGCCTTCGCATCCAGATCCGCACAGCAGCGTGACGCGGGCTGCGCCATTCAGAAGATCCGCCAGCGTTTTCAGCCCGGCTTCTTTCGGCACGACGACGGGTGCTGATGGAACGAGGCTCGCGAAGGTCGGCGCCGGCGTATCTTGTGCCTCCTTCAGCGCCACGTCGCCGGGAATGACGATAACCGCGACGCCGCGATTGCCGACCGCTTCGCGGATCGCGATTTCGGCGACGCGCGGCATCTGGCTCGGGCTTGAGATCAGCTCGCAATAATGGCTGCATTCCTTGAAGAGGTTTTCGGGATGCGTCTCCTGGAAATAGCCGGAGCCGATCTCGGACGAAGGAATATGCGCGGCGATCGCCAGCACCGGCACGCGCGATCTGTGGCAATCGAAGAGGCCATTGATAAGATGGAGATTGCCCGGACCGCAGCTCCCCGCGCAGACGGCAAGCGACCCGGTGAGATGGGCCTCGGCGCTCGCCGCGAAAGCCGCGACCTCCTCATGACGGACATGCACCCACTGGATCTTGCCCTGGCGGCGGATGGCGTCCGTGAAACCGTTCAGACTGTCGCCAACGACACCGTAAATGCGTTTGACACCGGCTGTCGCGAGGACTTCGGCAAATTGATCGGCAACCGTCTTCATACTCCTGCTCCTTACGTGTTCCAGCGCCCCCGGCGCGGCTGAGAAGGAAATAGCGCACCGATCGGCAATGCGAAGGCTCAGCCATTGCCTTAACTTAAGGCGATCAGGCCTCGACTCGCGATCCGGCCAAAATAGGCTATTAGATGGCCGCCGCACCTGCCATACCCTGGCGGAAAACGCCCTGCTTCGAATGTGCTAGACATCGGCGGCCAAGCGTCGCCGAGCACAAGCACCGCCGCGCGCAAATTTACGTGAGCCCCAATTTACGTGAGCCCCATGACCGACAGCGACGCCGACGCCTATCACAAAGAAAAAATGCAAAAGCGCAAGGCATTGCAGGATGCCAAGGTCGCGTCGAAGACGATCGCGGAGAAGGGCCTGCTCATCGTCAATACCGGCACCGGCAAAGGCAAGTCGACGGCGGCCTTCGGGCTTGTTCTGCGCGCATTAGGGCACGGGTTTCACGTCGGCATCGTGCAATTCATCAAAGGCGCTTGGGAGACCGGGGAGCGCAACGCCTTGGCGCGCTTTCCAGATCTCATCTCCTGGCACACGATGGGCGAAGGTTTCACCTGGGAGACGCAGGATTGCGCCCGCGATGTCGCGGCGGCGCAAAAGGCTTGGGCCAAGGCGCGCGAGTTGATGGAGGACCACACCATCCGCCTTCTCGTCCTCGACGAATTGAACATCGCGCTGCGCTACGATTATCTGCCCCTGGCCGATGTCTTCGCCGCGCTCGAAGCACGGCGGCCGGATCTGCATGTCATCGTCACCGGCCGCAATGCGAAGCCGGAGCTTGTTGCGATAGCCGATCTCGTGACCGAGATGAGCCTCGTCAAACATCATTTTCAGGCGGGCGTGAAGGCACAGGCCGGAATCGAGTTTTGAGCGGATTGCCCTCACCCTGAGGAAGGTCCGCAGGACCTGTCTCGAAGGGCGAGGGTAATAACGAAGCATCCATTCAGACGCACCCCGATCCTTCGAGGCCCGCTTCGCTCGCACCTCAGGATGAGGGTGCCCCTGGATCTCCCAAGATTGACTTCCACGGCGCCCGCGCCCACAATTCAATCATGTGATGGTCCTTCATTCAGAAGGTGAAAAGGGAATGCGGCCGGATCGGTCCTATGACCGATCCGGGCAATCCGCAGCTGCCCCCGCAACTGTGAACGGGAAGTCAAATACGAAAGCCACTGGTCTTACGAGACTGGGAAGGTCGTATGCGGCGTCGATCCGTGAGCCAGGAGACCTGCCATCGAACCCTATAACCCTGAGACTGCCGGTGGGGCGGTACGGAGGATCTTATGAACACCCAAAATCAAAGCCTGGATCAAACCCTCGTCGCCGCGGCGCCCGCCGCCCGCATCGAAGTTTTGAAAGCCGCCCTCGCAGCTTTTATCGTCGGCAGCGCGCTCGTCTATGCCATGGGCTTCGCGCATCCGAGCCTTCTCCACAATGCGGCGCATGATTGGCGCCACGGCATGAATTTCCCCTGCCACTAGAGCATGATCCCGAAAAGTCGACAGGCTTTTCGGACAAAGTCATGCGTCGAAACCTGAGGGGCTCATGCTGAAGCGCGTTTTTTCCACCGGCTTGCTGGCCGGCCTCGTCGCAGGCCTGGCGCTTGCCATTCTGCAACATTTCGTCACCGTGCCCCTCATCCTGGCGGCCGAGGTCTATGAGACAGCGGCGGAAGCCGCGGCGACACCGGCGGCGCATGATCACGGCGCTGGCGCTGGCGATCATCACGATCATGCCGCCGCGCCGGACCAGCCTAAAGAATGGTCGCCGGCCGACGGGCTCGAACGCACGCTCTCGACCTCCGTCGCGACCATCGTCACCGCCATCGGCTTCGCGCTGATTCTGCTCGCCGCCATGCTGCTCGCGGGCGAAGAGATCACGCCCATGCGCGCTTTGGCCTGGGCGGCCTGCGGCTTCGCGGCAACAGGGCTTGCGACAGGATTGGGCCTTGCGCCGGAATTGCCGGGCAGCGCGGGCGCGGCGCTCGAGCAGCGGCAGATCTGGTGGATCGCGACGGCCTTCGCGACGGCCCTGGGACTCTATCTCATGTTCCGCGCGACGCCTCTATGGGCGCGGCTCGGCGGCCTCGTTTTATTGCTTTTGCCGCATGCGATCGGCGCGCCGCATCCACATAGCTACATCAGCACGGCGCCGGCCGAACTCGCGGCGCAATTCACCGCCTCGTCGCTTGTCGTCCATGCCGCGCTTTGGGTGATCGTCGGCGTGAGCGTCGGATATTTCTGGATGCGCATGGCCGCGCCTATTGAGGCGGGCACGAGCCGATGAACACATTTTCCAAAATTCCCGTCACCATCGTCACGGGCTTTCTCGGCGCCGGCAAGACGACGCTCATCCGCCATGTGCTCGAACATGCGAAGGGCCGCAGGCTCGCGCTCATCGTCAACGAGTTCGGCGACATCGGCGTCGATGGCGAGATTTTGCGCGCCTGCGGAATCGAAAGCTGTTCGGAAGAAAATATCGTCGAACTCGCCAATGGCTGCCTCTGCTGCACCGTGGCAGATGATTTTCTGCCGGCGATCGAAGCGGTCATTTCGCATGAGAAACGGCCTGAGCACATTATCGTCGAGACGAGCGGGCTCGCGCTGCCAAAGCCTCTGGTCAAGGCCTTCGACTGGCCGAGCGTGCGGGCGCGTCTGACGGTCGATGGAGTCATTGCCGTCGTCGACGGCGCTGCCGTCGCCGGCGGACGCTTCGCCGATAATCCCGATGCCGTGCTGGCGCAGCGCGCCGCCGATCAAGCAGTCGATCACGATAACCCGCTCGAAGAAGTTTACGAAGATCAATTGCTCTGTGCCGATCTCGTCGTCTTGAACAAGTCCGATCTTTTGGATGAAGTCGCGCTGGCGAAAGTCCTGGCCGAGATCACGGCGAGCCTGCCGCGCGCGGTCAAGATCGTGCCGACGCGCGACGGCGCGATCGATCCCGCGGTTCTGCTCGGCCTCATGGCGGCGGCCGAGGACGATCTCGCCAATCGGCCCTCGCATCACGATGCGGAAACAGAACACGACCATGACGATTTCGATTCTTTCGTCGTCGATATAGGCCCGACGCGCGATCCAGCCGCTCTGCTGGCGCAGCTCCAGACGGTCGTCGCGGCACATGATATTTTGCGCATCAAGGGCTTTGTCGAGGTCGTGGGCAAGCCCATGCGGCTTCTCGTGCAAGGCGTCGGCGCACGCTTTCGCTCGCATTTCGATCGTGCCTGGGCGCAGGGCGAAGACCGCCGCAGCCGCCTCGTCGTCATCGGCGAAAAAGGCCTCGACCGCGCCGCGATTTTGCACGCACTCACCGTCTAAGCTGAAAGGACCGGGACCCGGCGATGCACATCCTGGCCGAACAGATCAGATCGCTGGACGAAAGCGTCCCGGCGGTCGATCTCGGCCAGACGCCCGCCGACATCGTGTTTCTCTCCTTCACCGATTCCGATCTGTCGCTGGCGGCGATGGTTCATGGGCAGAGGGACAGTGCGCCCACGCTTCGGCTCGCCAGCCTCAGCGCCCTCCAGCATCCGTTTTCGGTCGATCTTTATCTTGAACGCGTGGCGAAACACGCAAGCTTCGTGCTCGTGCGCTGCCTCGGCGGGCTTGAGTATTGGCGCTATGGCATAGACGAATTGAGCCTCGCTGCGCGGACCCATGGTTTCGATCTTGCCGTGGTGCCGGGCGATGCCATGGAAGATCCGCGCCTCGACGCGGCCTCGACTTTGGAGGTCGCCGATCTTCGCCGCATCTGGGCTTGGTTTCAGGCGGGTGGCCCGGACAACATGAGCGCCTTGTTCGGCTGGCTCGCCACGCGGCTCGGGCGGCCTGCCGAATGGCGCGAGCCCATGGACGTTCCGCCTTTCGGCATTTGGCAAGAGGCTGCGCAATGCGATAGAGACAGAGCGCAATTTCGCGCAATCATCATCTTCTATCGTGCCTTTCACCTCGCAGGCGATATAGCACCCATCGCCGCCTTGCGCGACGCTTTGCACGAGCGCGGCTTCGAGGTCACAGCGGTTTACGTGACGAGTCTCAAGGACGCAGCCGTCATCGAACCGCTTGCACATCTGATCGAGCAAGTCCGGCCCGACGTGATTCTCAACACGACCGGCTTTTCGAGCCGCAAGGATGAGAGCGACTCCGTGCTCGATCGCGCGGACGCGCCCGTCATTCAGGCCATTCTCGCGACGAGCTTTCGCGAGGCCTGGCACCAAAGCCTGCGTGGCCTTGGCGCAGCCGATCTCGCGATGAATGTCGTGCTGCCCGAAGTCGATGGGCGCATCATAGGGCCGGCCATTTCCTTCAAAGCCGACGGCGCTCGCACCGAGGCGCAGGAATTCACGCCGGTTTTTCATCGTCCCGAGATGGAGTCTATTGCCCGCGTGGCCGATCTCGCTGCGGCTTGGGCAAGATTGAGGAAGCTGCCACGCAACGAAAAAACAATCGCGCTGGTACTTTCCGAATATCCCGCCAAAGGCGGACGCACAGGCTATGCCGTCGGCCTCGATGGCCCCGCAAGCCTTGCCGCTATCGCCGATGACTTGCGCGACGCCGGTTTCGACATCGGGCCGCTCGCGTCATCCGGTGAATTGATCGCCGCGCTTGAGAGTCAAGCGACAATCTCTTTCCCGGTTGCCGCTTATCTCGATCTCTTTCAAACTTTGCCGGCAGCGCTTTGCGAGGCCGTGACCAAAGCCTGGGGCGAGCCCGCGGATGATCCAGCCGTGCAAGACGGTAGCTTTCGCTTCAAGGCCATAGCCGCAGGCAAGCTCATCCTCGCCGTTCAGCCTGATCGCGGGCGCCGCGCTGATCGCTGCAGCACCTATCACGATCCGAATCAGCCGCCGCGCCATGGCTACGTCGCCTTCTATCTCTGGCTGCGCCAATTCGTGCGGATCGATGCCATGATCCACCTAGGCACGCATGGCACGCTCGAATGGCTGCCGGGCAAGGCCGTCGCACTATCGGAGGCCTGCGCGCCCGCTGCCCTCATCGGCGCGGTGCCGGTGATCTATCCGTTCATCGTGAACAATCCCGGCGAAGCGACGCAAGCCAAGCGGCGCCTTTCCGCCGTGATGCTCGGCCATATGACGCCGCCCTTGCGGATCGCGGGCACGCATGGCGTCAGCCAAGAGATCGAAGCTCTGCTCGATGAATTTTCATCGGCCCAGATGCTCGACCGCCGTCGCGCCGACAGGCTCGCCGATCTCATTCTCGTCAAAGCCGAGCGTTCGGGCCTCGCAACCGAATGCGGGCTCACACCCGATCTCGACCGCGCCGCGTCGCTTGCCAGACTCGACGCCTTTATGTGCGACGTCAAGGATATGCGCATCAACGATGGGCTTCACGTCTTCGCCCGCCTGCCGGAGCGCGCACAGATCGTGGAAACGGCGGCCGCCATGGGCATGACTGAGGATGCGCTAGCAGCGCTCCTTATGCGCGCGGCTACAGCCGAACGGGATGCCTTGATCGCCGCGCTCGACGGACGTTTCATCGAGCCAGGCCCCGCGGGCGCGCCAGTCAAAGGCCGGCTCGACGTTTTGCCGACGGGGCGTAATCTTTACGCAATTGATCCCCGCGCGGTTCCGACACGGACGGCTTGGGAGATCGGCAGCACAATCGCCGAAGAGATCGTCGCGCGCTATGTGCAAGATCATGGCGACTGGCCGAAGCGCATCGTGATCGATCTTTGGGGCAGCGCCTCGATGCGCACCGGCGGCGACGATCTCGCGCAGGCCTTCGCGCTTATGGGCGTGAAGCCCCAATGGGACAATGCCTCGACGCGCATTTCGGGCTTTGAAATTCTGGCGACGGCGCGGCTCGGCCGGCCACGCGTCGATGTCACGCTGCGGATCTCGGGTCTTTTCCGCGATGTGTTCCCGATGCAAATCGCGCTCTTCGATCAGGCGGTCAGAGCCGTCGCCGCGCTCGATGAAGACGATGAGACAAATCCGCTCGCCGCTGCGAGCCGGTGCGGGCTCGCACCGCGCATTTACGGCGCGGCACCGGGCGCTTACGGCACCGGCCTCTCAACCACGATCGCGACCGGCACCTGGCAGGAGCGCGGCGAATTGGCCGCGATTTATTTGGATGCCTCTCATCATGCCTATGGCGCGAATAGGGAGGGTGTCGCATCACCGTCGGATTTCCGCGCCCGTATCCGAGGTGCCGATGCTTTCGTGCATGTGCAGGATATGGCCGGGCAAGATCTGCTCGACTCCGATGCCTTCGCCGAGCACGAAGGTGGCTTTGCCGCCGCCGCCGAGATGCTGGGCGCAAGGCCCGCGCTCTATCACGTCGATGCCACGGGCGATGCCGCGAAGGTTCGCACCACGAAAGAGGAAATCGCGCGGGTTCTGCGCGGCCGCGCCACGAACCCGCAGTGGATCGCGGGTCAGATGCGGCATGGCTATCGCGGCGCGGCCGAGATCGCGGAAACGATCTCCAATCTCTTCGCCTTCGCCGCGATGAGCGATGCTGTCGATGCGCATCAATTCGATCTGATGTTCGAAGCGACGCTCGGCAATGAGCCTGTCCGGGATTTCATGATCGCCGTTAATCCCGCCGCCGCGGCATCGGCACGCTTGTTCGACGAGGCCATCCATCGCGGCTTTTGGATTACGCGGTGCAATTCCGTCGCGACGCAGATCGCAGAAACGCTGGAGCGCGCCGCATGAATATGGCACCACGCCCACCCGCGATCAAAGGCTGGTGTCCGACGGCGCTTCGCCCGATGGAGACGGGCGACGGATGTCTCGTCCGGCTTCATTTCACCGGCGGCGAAGTGACAGCCGAACAATGCCGCGCGATCGGGCATCTCGCGCGGACATTCGGAAACGGTCTCATTGATCTCAGCCAACGCGGCAATCTGCAATTGCGCGGCGTCAGCGCCGAAACGCTGCCCGCTTTGACCGCTCATCTCTATGACTTCGGCCTGCTCGATGCCGACATGCCTGGCGCGGCCGCCGTCATCGGATCGCCGCTCGCAAGGCTCGACGCCACGGCAAGCGTCGATGGCAAAGCCCTCGTCCATGGGCTGGAAGCAAGGCTTGCCGCCGCATCGGATTTGAATGCCTTACCCGACAAATTTTGCTTTCTCGTCGATGAAGGCGGACGCCTCGGCCTCGATAATGTCGCAGCCGATGTGCGGCTTATAGGCTTCAATGGACGCGTCGTGCTTGCCGTCGCAAATGGCGCGGGCGCGTCCACGCCCGTCACGTCGACCGATCCATCGAGCGCCATCGATGCCGCGCTGGCCCTCGCCCTCGCCTTTGTCAAACTGCGCGGCACAGCCTCCGCGCGACGCATGGTAGATCTCGTGCAAGCGATCGGCACAATGGAGGTGGCCCGGGCAGCGGGTTTTGCGCCAGACGTTCCGATGCCGCCGCTCCCGCATCGCATCACGGAAGCGCAAGATATCATTGGCCCGCGTGAAGGGTTCATCGGCATTGCCGCAGCCTTCGGGCGTGTCCATGCCGACCAACTCGATCTGCTTGCGTCCCTCGCGCCAAATGACCTTCGCCTCACGCCTTGGCGCGCGATCTTGCTGCCGGGCTCGGGACCTGAAGGGCTTGAGCCATGCGCGCGCGCGGGCTTGATCGTGTCGCCCGACGACGCGCGTCTGTCCATCGTTGCCTGTCCTGGACAACCGGCTTGCACGGCAGCGCAGATCGACACACGCCGCGCAGCAGAGGCTCTTGCGCCACTGGCCCGCGCCTTTGCACCGAAGGGCATCACCATGCATATTTCGGGATGTTCCAAAGGCTGCGCCTCCGCGAGGCCAACGCCGATCACGCTCGCCGGACGCGATGGCGCCTACGATCTCATCTTCAACGGCCGAGCCGATGCCGAGCCGGCGCTGCGCGGCCTCGATCTCGCGCAAGTGCGCGCGGCCCTTGGCGCGGCCCAAGCCGGAAAGGCCAGCCTATGACGGCAACGGCGACCACCTATATTCGCGACGGCGCCGAAATCTACCGGCGCTCTTTCGCCATCATCCGCGCAGAAGCCGATCTCGCGCGCTTTTCGCCGGAGGAAGAAAAGATCGCGGTGCGCATCATCCACGCCTGCGGCCTTGTCGAAGCCGCCGCGGATATTTGTTTCGCGCCGGGCGCCGTCGCCGCCGCGAAAGCGGCACTTTATTCCGGCGCACCGCTCTTTTGCGACTCCTCCATGGTCGCCAACGGCATTACGCGCGCGCGCCTGCCCGCCAAGAATGACGTGATCTGCACGCTGCGTGATCCGTCGGTGCCGGCATTCGCTGAGAAGATCGGCAATACGCGCACGGCCGCAGCCATGGAGCTGTGGCGCGATAAAATCGGCGGTGCGGTCATCGTCATCGGCAACGCACCGACGGCCGCGTTCCGTCTGCTCGAATTATTGGACGAGGGCGTGGCAAAACCTGCCGCCGTCATCGGCATGCCGGTCGGCTTCGTCGGCGCGGCGGAATCGAAAGAAGCCTTGATGGCAGATGGCCGCGTTCCTTTTCTGGTGGTGCGCGGACGGCGCGGCGGCAGCGCCATGGCGGCGGCCACCGTCAACGCGCTCGCAAGCGGGAAGGAATGAATATGCGCGATCCCGCCGTTCCGTTGATCGCTCCAGAAAAGGACAGCACCGTCACGCTCGGCACATTGCATGGCATCGGGCTTGGCCCCGGCGACCCGGAACTTGTGACGGTCAAAGCCGTGCGGCTCATTCAAGCCTCGCCCGTGCTCGCTTATTTCGCCAAGAAGGGCTGCGTTGGAACCGCCCGCACGATCGCCGACGCGTGGATCATCCACGGCACGGAAGAACTGCCGCTTTATTATCCGATCACCACGGAAATTTCGTTCAAGGAAAAGGCCTATGCCGAGAAGCTCGCCGCCTTCTACGGGGAGGCATCGGCGGAGATCGCGACGAAACTCGCAGAAGGACGCGATGTCGCTCTGATCTGCGAAGGCGATCCAATGTTCTACGGCTCCTTCATGCATATTTTCATGCGGCTCAAGGAGCACTTTCGCATCTCCGTCACGGCGGGCGTCACCGGCATGTCGGGCTGCTCCGCCGCCGCCGCGCAGCCCATCACCTGGGGCGACGATGTGCTCACCATATTGCCCGGCACATTGCCGCTTGAAGATCTGACGCGCCGATTAGCCGAGACGGATGCCGCCGTCATCATGAAGCTTGGAGCCAATTTCAAGAAAGTCCGCGCGGCGCTTGAGAAGACCGGTCTCGCCGCCCGCGCGCTTTATGTCGAGCATGGCACCACCGCTGCCGAACGCATTGTTCCTCTCACCGAGAAGACAGATGACGCGGCGCCTTATTTCTCGCTGATCCTCGTACCCGGCCAGGGACGAAGGCCATGAGCCAGCCGGGCGAGCTTCTGGTCGTCGGGCTTGGCCCCGGCCCCGATCAATGGCGGACGCCCGAAGTCACCGAAGCGCTTTCCCGCTCGACCGATCTCGTCGGCTATCAAACCTATCTCGACCGCTGTCCGCCACGTGATGGCCAATGCCGCCATGCAAGCGACAACCGTGTGGAATTGGATCGCGCCCGTCTCGCGCTGGCGCTCGCGCGCGAAGGCCGTACCGTCGCCGTCGTCTCCGGCGGCGATCCGGGCGTCTTCGCCATGGCGGCGGCCGTGTTCGAAGCGCTCGATGCCGATCCGGCCGCGCGAGACATTCTCGTCACCGTCATGCCGGGCGTCTCGGCCATGCAGGCCGCCTCGGCGCGGCTCGGCGCGCCGCTCGGCCATGACTTTTGCGTGATCTCGCTTTCCGATAATTTGAAGCCCTGGTCCTTGATCGAACGCAGGCTCAAGGCCGCGGCAGACGGTGATTTCGTCATCGCGCTTTATAACCCGGCCTCGAAAGCGCGGCCGGCGCAGATCATTCAGGCCTTCGATCTTCTGCGCACGCATAAATCGGGCGAAACACCTGTCGCCTTCGCGCGCGCGATCGGCCGCCCCGGCGAAAACATGCTGATCACGACACTCGCCGAAGCCGACCCGAGGGTCGCGGACATGGCGACATTGGTGATCGTCGGCTCGTCGCAGACCCGGCTTGTGCCGAGACCCGGCGCCGCGCCTTGGATCTATACGCCGCGGTCGACGCCGGATCTCGCGGGATGAGCCTCGATGAAGCGCATCACCTCTTGGGGATCATGCAGCGTCAGCCCCTCGGGTCGTGCCGGCGCGCGGATCATCACGACCGGCAGTCCCAGCGCCCTCGCCGCTGCGATCTTCCCATAAGTGGCTTCGCCGCCCGAATTTTTCGTCACCAGAATCTCGATCTTTTCTTCGATCATCAGCATGCGCTCGGCGCTTTCGCTGAAAGGCCCACGGTCGAGAATGATGCGCGCGCGCGGCAGGCCAAGGGCCTCGGGCGGATCGATGGTGCGGATCAGATAGTCATGCTGCGGCGCCGCCTCGAAGGCCGCGAGCCCCAGCCGGCCGCTCGTGAGAAACACCCGGCGCGGCACATCGCCCAAAGCCAGCGCCGCGGCGGCAAGATCGCCGGCCTCGATCCAATGATCGCCCTCGACCTGCGTCCAAGGTGCGCGCGTGAGGGTGATCAGCGAGATTTCGGCAAGTTTCGCGGCGGCGATCGCATTGGCGGAGATCCGCTCGGCGAAAGGATGGCTCGCGTCGATCAGCACATTGATCTTTTGCTGCGTGAGATAGGCCGCCAAACCTTCCGCGCCGCCAAAGCCGCCGATGCGCACCGGCACGGATTGCGGCGCCGGGTTAGCCGTCCGCCCCGCGAGGGAGAGCGTAGCCGACGTATTGCTCGGGGCAATCAGCTCGCAGAGCTTCGTCGCCTCCGTCGTCCCGCCAAGAATAAGCACCCGCATGATCTTGTCTTTCCGGCACGGTCTTTGTCGGCCTTGAGCGATGACTATAAAGGGCTTTGCACTTTATCCAAAGAGCAGAACTCGCGGGCCGGCCGGCTATGACCTCGCCTTGGCTCAACATTATCGGCATCGGCGAGGATGGCATGGACGGCCTCTCGCCCGCTGCGCGGCAAGCGATCGCGGAAGCTACGCTTTTGGTAGGCGGCGCGCGGCATCTGGCTTTCGTGGGAAAGACCGCATCCGAAAAGCTCGCATGGCCATCGCCCTTGCACGAGGCCTTTCCCGCGATCCTGGCGCGGCGCGGCCAGCCCGTGGTTGTGCTGGCGACGGGCGATCCGTTTTTTCATGGCGTCGGATCTCTCATCGCCGAATTCATAGATCCGGCGGAGATCGCCGTCTTTCCGGCACCGTCTGCCTATGCGCTCGCAGCGGCGAAGCTCGGCTGGGCCGGGCAAGAGTGCCGGCGCATTTCGCTACACGGCCGCGCGTTGGAGCGGATCATTCCGCTTCTTCATCAAGGCGCAAAGATTTTGGCACTCTCCTGGGACGAAACGACGCCGCAAAAGCTGGCCCAGTTATTGGCCGATAAGGGCTTCGGGCCCTCACGGCTCACCGTGCTCGAAGCCTTGGGCGGCCCGCGCGAAAAAATCCGCTCCTGCCAAGCCGATCGCTTTGGCATCGAGGATATCGATGCCTTGAATACGATCGCACTCGAGGTTGTCGCCGGCGCAAGCGCGCGGCAGATCCCCTTCACGCCCGGCCTGCCGGACGATTGGTTCGAGCATGACGGGCAGATCACCAAGCGCGAGATCAGAGCCATCACGCTCTCGGCGCTGCGGCCCTTGCAGGGACAATTGCTGTGGGATATCGGCGCGGGGTCGGGGTCCATCGGCATCGAATGGATGCTCGCCGATCCCACCTGCCGGACGATCGCGATCGAGGACAAGGCCGATCGCGCCGCGCGCATCAGCCGCAATGCTCTGGCGCTCGGCGTGCCCGATCTCAAGATCGTCGAAGCCGAAGCGCCCGCGGCCTTCGACGACCTGCCGCCGCCCGATGCGGCCTTCATCGGCGGCGGCGCCACCGATCCGGGCCTGCTCGATGCCGTCATCGCGGCGCTGAAACCGCATGGCAGGCTCGTCGTCAATGCCGTGACTTTGGAAACGCAGGCGCTGCTCATCGCACAGCAAGCGCGGCTTGGCGGCGAACTGGTTCAGCTTTCGATTGCCCGCGCCGATGCCGTCGGCGGCTTTCAGGCCTTGAAGCCTGCGATGGCCGTGCTCCAATGGACCTGGACAAAGCCTTGGATCGAGATGCACGAAGCGCCTCAGCTTGCCATCGGCATCGGCTGCAAATCCGGCGTGACACCCGACGCCGTTATTGCCTTGATCGAAAAAGCCTGCAGCCAGATCGGCGGCCAACCAGCCGCGCTCTACACGGCCAAAGAGAAGCAGGTGGAACCTGCGCTTGGCGAAGCAGCGCGGCGCCTCGGCCTCTCTCTGATACCAATCACCCGCGCAGCGCTCAAAGAAGCCGCGCCGCGCGCCGTGACGAAGTCGCCACGCGTGCTGGCCCTTTTCGGTGTATCCTCTATCGCGGAAACGGCGGCGCTCGCCGGCGCTGGACCCGGCTCGCAGCTTGTGCTTCCTCGCATCGCGGCCGATGGCGTCACTTGCGCCATCGCGGTATGCGCCGCTTTGAAAGACAGAGCATGACCATTCATTTCATCGGCGCCGGTCCGGGCGCCGCCGATCTCATCACGGTGCGCGGCCGCGATCTCATCTCAAGCTGCCCGGTCTGCCTCTATGCGGGCTCTCTGGTGCCGCAAGAGTTGCTCACCTATTGTCCGAAAGGCGCGCATATCATCAATACGGCGCCGCGCTCGCTCGACGAGATCGAGGCGGAAATGATCCGCGCCCATGCGCTCGGTCTCGATGTCGCGCGGCTTCAATCGGGCGATCTGTCGGTCTTCAGTGCGCTCGCCGAGCAATTGCGGCGGCTCAATGCGCGTGGCATTCCCTATACGATCACGCCCGGCGTTCCGGCTTTCGCGGCAGCTGCCGCCGCGCTCGGCCAGGAACTCACTTTGCCGGAGATCGCGCAGACCGTCGTGCTCACACGCACGTCTGGACGGGCCTCGGCAATGCCGGCCGGAGAAAAACTCAGCGCCTATGCCGCGACGGGCGCCGTGCTCGTGATCCATCTGTCGATCCATGTCATCGACAAGCTCATCTCGGAAGTGGCGCCTTTTTACGGCACGGATTGCCCCGTCGCCGTGGTCTTTCGCGCCTCATGGGCCGACGAACAGATCTTCAAAGGCACGCTGGCTACCATCGAAGCGCAAGTCAAAGCGGCGGGGCTTGAGCGCAGCGCGATCATCTTTATCGGGCGCTCGATCGGTGCCGGGGATTTTCGCGAAAGCGCGCTTTATTCGGCCGATTACGACCGACGCTTCCGGCCGAAAGGCGAGACGTGAGACGGGGCGTATCTCCGGCGCCCGGCCTTCTGATCGGCGCGCCGCGCTCCGGCTCGGGCAAGACGACGATCACACTTGGCCTGCAGCGCGCGCTGGTCAAACGCGGGCTCAATGTGCGCGGGCTGAAATGCGGCCCGGATTATATCGATCCCGCCTTTCATGCAGCGGCGACGGGCAAGCCCAGCGCCAATCTCGATACGTTTGCCATGCCGGACGCCTTGCTCACGAGCCTCGTCGATGACGCCGCGCGTGACAGCGACATCATTCTCGCCGAAGGTTCGATGGGGCTCTTCGACGGTGTCCGGCGGCCCTTTCATTTGGAGCAGGATGCGGGCGGAAAACCGGGAGCCACTTTTCCTCATCCCGCTCCGCAAGGCCACACGGGTGCTAGCTCCGACATCGCCGCCTTTTGCGGCTGGCCGGTCGTGCTCGTCATCGACGTGTCTGGCCAGGCGCAATCGGCCGCCGCCGTCGCTTTCGGTTGCATGAGCTTCGATCCGCGCATTACGGTCGCTGGCGTGATCCTCAACAAGGTGGCGAGCGAGCGGCATCGCCGCCTCGTCGCCGACGGCATGGATGCGATCGGCCTGCCTGTCTTCGGCGCTTTGCCGCGCGAGGCGAGCCTCATTCTGCCAGAGCGGCATCTGGGTCTTGTCCAGGCGGGCGAAACCGCTGACCTTCATGCGCGCCTCGATGCTTTGGCGCAGGCGATCGAAGCCGCGGTCGATCTCGATGCGCTTGTAGCCGCTGCCTCAACGACACGGCCCGCATCGACAAGTTCCCTGCATTATGCCTTGCCGCCGCCCGGCCAAAGAATCGCCATCGCACGCGACGCAGCTTTTTCCTTCGTCTATGCGCATGTCGAAGCGGGGTGGGCCGCGCAGGGCGCGACGCTTTCTTTCTTCTCGCCGCTTGCCGACGAGCCGCCGCCTCAGGATTGCGACGTCTGCTGGCTGCCGGGCGGCTATCCGGAGCTTCATGCAGGAAGACTCGCCTCATGCGAGCATTTCCGCGCGGGTATCCGCGCCTTCGCGGAGACGCGGCCGGTCCATGGCGAATGCGGCGGCTATATGGTGCTCGGCGATGCGCTCGAAGACGCTGATGGCACGAACCATCGCATGCTCGGCCTTCTGCCGGTGACGACAAGCTTCGCCAAACGCAAATTGAATCTCGGCTATCGCGTCGCACGGCTCGGCGCCGATGGCATTCTGGGGCCGCATGGCACGGTGCTTGTCGGCCATGAATTCCATTATGCGAGCATGACCAGCGCCGCGCCGATGGAGACGCAAGCCTTCGCGCATAGCACGGATGCCGAAGGAAACGATCTCGGCTTTTCAGGCCATCGCGCCGGCCATGTGAGCGGTACGTTCTTTCATGCCATCGCGCGCGCGCTTTAAACGACAGACGTTCACGCGCTTTGCCCGGAGAAACGCTTGATGAGCCAAGCCGCCGCCGGCCCGGGCGGCGTATCGGTGCGGTGGATGGCCTGAAACACATAGTTGCCGCTGCGCCATTCCGGAATGTCGAGGCGTTTCAGGCGTCCCGCTGCGAGATCCGCGCGCACCATCGGTTCCGGCATATTGCCCCAGCCGATCCCGGCAAGCAGCAGAGCATGTTTGGTCGAAAGATCGGCCATGCGCCAGGAGCGCGTCGCGAGCACGCCGAAATCCCGTCCCTCCGTGAGAGAAGAGCGGTCGCTGAGCACAAGCTGCACATGATCGCGCGCGGCGCCCGGTGCATTGATGCGGTTTTGCGCCAAGGGATGGCTGGGTGCAGCGACCGGCACGAGTTCCACGCCGCCGATCTGGCTCGTTTCGATCTCCGCTATCCGCACGTCGAGCGGTCCGCTAATGCCGATCGTGGCGACGCCATCGCGGACAAGCTGCGTCACCGCGCCCAAAGCCTCGATGTGAAGCCGCAAGGCAACCGTCGGGAACTCCGCCTCGAAGGCGCGCATCGCATCGACAAGGCGCTCCGTCGGCAGCATGATATCGACGGCGAGCGCGACTTCGGCCTCCAACCCGCTGAGCAGGCCCTTCACTTTCGCGAGCAGATGATCGATGCCGGAATTCACCGCGCAGGCTTCCGACAAAACCGCTTTGCCGGCCTCGGTCAGCACCGGCTTGCGGGTCGACTCGCGGTCGAACAAAGGCAAGCCGAGTTGCGATTCGAGATTGGCGATCGCGTAAGAGATGGCGGAGGTCGCGCGGCCGAGTTTGCGTCCCGCCGCCGCGAAACTGCCGGTTTCGACCACGGTCAAGAAGGTCTTGAGTTGATCGAGGCTCGGCGCGCCTGGTCCTTGCATGTCGAATTTCCTGAACGATATCGTCAAGACTTTACGGGTTTTTGGCGCAAAAGCGAAGCGCTAGAGTCCCGAAGCTCGAACCCGGCAGCAGCGCCAGGAGGGTCTCATGACGATTCAGTCGAACAGCCTCATCGAAAGCGTGATCCTTCCGAATAGCCGCGACATCGGCAGTTTCGAGGTGCGCCGCGCCTTGCCTTCGCCGCAGCGCCGGATGGTTGGCCCCTTCATTTTCTTCGACGTCTTCGGACCGGCGGTCTTTCGCGCCGGAGAGGGCATCGACGTGAGACCCCATCCGCATATCGGGCTTGCCACGCTGACCTATCTGATCGAAGGCGAAATCACCCACCGCGACAGCACAGGAGCGGTCCAGGCGATCCATCCGGGCGACGTCAATTGGATGACGGCCGGGCGCGGGATCGTCCATTCGGAGCGCACGGACGCCGATGTGCGCACGCGCGGCGGTTCGCTCTTCGGGCAACAGATCTGGATCGCTCTGCCGCGCACGCATGAAGAGACCGATCCAAGCTTCTCGCATCACGCAGCGGGGACTCTGCCGGTGATCGAAGGCGACGGCGCAAAAGCCCGCGTGATCGCCGGCACGGGTTTTGGCCAGACCGCGCCGGTGCCGGTCTATTCCGATATGATCTATGCCGATCTTGTTCTCACATCAGGCGCGCGCTTTCAGATCACCGCCGATCACGACGAGCGCGCGATCTATGTCGTCTCCGGCGCGGTCGGCATCGAAGGCGAAGACGGGCAATTTCTCCCAGACCAGCTTGTCCTGTTCAAGCCCGGCACCGAAATCGTGCTGCGGGCTTTAGCCTATACGCGCGTGATGCTCCTCGGCGGTGCGCCTTTGTCCGAAGAGCGGCACATCTTCTGGAATTTCGTGTCGAGCTCGCGCGAGCGCATCGAACAGGCCAAGGCCGATTGGCACGACGGCCGCTTTGCCGGCGTCCCCGGCGAAACCGAATTCATCCCGCTCCCCGCGGAGACATGACTCAGCAAGGAAAGACCAAAATGGCAAAAGTTCTCGTGCTTTATTATTCGACCTATGGCCATACCGAAATCATGGCAGGCGCCGTCGCAGAAGGCGCGCGCTCGGCAGGCGCCACAGTCGATATCAAACGCGTGCCGGAAACGGCGCCCTTGGAGGTCGCCAAGGCCGCGCATTTCAAGCTCGATCAGGCAGCGCCCATCGCCGCGATCGAGGATCTCGCCAATTATGATGCGATCATCATCGGCACAGGCACGCGCTTTGGCCGCATCTCGTCGCAAATGGCGAGCTTTCTCGATCAGGCCGGCGGATTGTGGATGCGCGGTGCGCTCAATGGCAAAGTCGGCGGCGCCTTTGCTTCGACTGCGACCCAGCATGGCGGCCAGGAGATGACGCTCTTTTCGATCATCACCAATCTCTTGCATTTCGGCATGATCGTTGTCGGCCTGCCCTATAGTTTTCAGGCTCAGATGCGGCTCGACGAAGTGACCGGCGGGAGCCCCTATGGCGCAACGACCATCGCCGGCGGCGACGGCTCCCGCATGCCGAGCGCCAACGAGCTGGACGGCGCGCGGCATCAAGGCGCGGTCATTGCCGAGACGGCGAAGAAACTCTTCGGATGATGACCATCCACTTCTCTCATTGAAAGCATCCCGTCATGATCGCCGACACACGCTATCTTCCGGCCATTGGCCGGTTGCTCATCGCCTTGATTTTCGTGATGAGCGGGCTCTCTAAAATCGCAAATCCAAATCAGGCCATGGGCTATATATCCGCCATGGGATTGCCTGCGCCCTTCCTGCTTTATGCCATCGCTACCGTCATCGAGCTCGGCGGCGGCGTCTTGCTGCTCTTGGGTTTTCAGACGAGGCTCGCGGCATTGCTGCTTGCCATTTTTTGTGTCGCGGCGGCGCTCGGCTTTCATCATAATTTCGCCGATCAAAATCAGATGATCCACTTTCTGAAGAACCTTGCCATGACAGGCGGCCTGCTTCAGATCGTAGCCTTTGGCGCCGGCTCGCTGAGCCTCGATGCTCGCCGTGGCAGCAGAGAATCCGGCGCGTGGGAAATGCACGCCTGATATTTCTTGGTTGGCGCGATCACTTATCTTTGATCGCGCCGTTCTTACGCACGGCCCACGTCGCCGCCGGCCCTTCTCTCCCTTATAATAGACGCATCTTCCATCTGCGCGTTCGAGTCTCTCTTCGCGCCAGCCATGAGTGAAGAGTCATGCGTGCCGTCGGCTATCAAAATTCGCTCCCGATCGAAGATCAAAACGCTCTCGTCGATATCGACCTGCCGAAGCCCGAGGCGAAGGGCCGCGACCTGCTCGTCGAAGTCAAGGCCGTCTCGGTCAATCCGGTCGATACCAAAATCCGCAAGCGCGACAAGCCCGAGGCCGGCGGCTGGAAAGTGCTCGGCTGGGATGCCGCCGGCATTGTCCGCGCGGTCGGGCCGGACGCCACTTTATTCAAGCCGGGCGATGAGGTTTTCTATGCTGGCGCTTTGGGTCGCTCCGGCACCGATGCGGAGTTTCATCTCGTCGACGAGCGCCTTGCCGGCCACAAGCCCGCGTCTCTCAACTGGGCACAGGCCGCCGCCCTGCCGCTGACGGCGGTTACGGCCTGGGAAGCGCTCTTCGACCGGCTCGACGTCGGAAAACCCGTGCCGGGCGGCAAGAAGCTCATTCTCATCATCGGCGGCGCGGGCGGCGTCGGCTCGATCACGGTTCAATTGGTGCGGCAATTGACCGATCTCACGATCATCGCCACCGCCTCGCGGCCCGACACGCAAAGCTGGGTGCGCGAGCTTGGCGCGCATCATGTGATCGATCACCGCAAGCCGCTCGCAGCGGAAGTCGTCAATCTCCGCCTCGGTGCGCCGGAGTTTGTCTTCTCGACCACCAATACCGACCAACATCTGGCCGAGATCGTTGCGCTGATCGCACCGCAAGGCCGCTTTGGTTTGATCGACGATCCGCCTACGCTCGATGTCCTGCCCTTCAAGCGCAAGGCCGTCTCGACGCATTGGGAATTCATGTTCGCCCGCTCGCTGTTCGAGACGCCCGACATGGGACGGCAAGGCGAATTGCTGAACGAAGTCGCGCGCCTCGTCGATGCGGGGAAATTGCGCACCACGCTCGCCGAGACGTTCGGGCCGATCAATGCTGCGAATTTGAAGCGCGCCCATGCGCTCCTCGAAAGCGGCAAGGCCAAGGGCAAGATCGTGCTTGAGGGGTTTGGCTAAGGGCCGCCGTCATTGCGAGCCATAGGGCGTCGCCATAGCAAAGGCTAAAACGACAAGCTGCGGGCATCGCATTCCGTCCGGCAAAACATGTCAGATTTCGCCATTCATCCGATGGCGGCCATTTTCGGCGAGGCGGATGCGCTTTTGTCAATGACGGCTCATCTTCGATGAGCCGCCGCCGAAGGCGGTCTGATCATTGACGAAAGCGATCCGCTCGCCAATGCTAGCCGCCAAGAGATGAATGGCAGCCTTTGAGATTGCGAAACCGGCAGCAGAAGCGGCCCGGTTTCTCTCAACCGGACAAGCGTGGGACAAGTCCGGCCATCCAGGCGTCATTGCGAGCCATAGGCGTTGCGAAGCGACGCCCTATGGCAAGCCTCGAATCACGAGGGTTTGGAGTAAAGCAAGGCAACGCCGATCCCTCGCCCTTCGAGACGCACGCCTATCGGCGCGCTCCTCAGGGTGATGGATCGGCGGCTTTTGCCTCTTTCACTTTCGCTTCCGCCTTCTGAGCGTCGAACGTCTGCCGCGCCGCCTCGAAGGCGCCGATATGATCCGTGATCCAGCGCCCAAGCGGCATGATCTGCATCAGCAGTTCGCAGCCTAAAGGCGTCAGCGCATAATCGACACGCGGCGGCACCTGCGGATAAAGCGTGCGGGATATCAGGCCGTCGCGTTCGAGATGACGCAACGTCTGCGTCAACACTTTTTGGCTGATCCCCTCGACACGCTCGATCACGCGGGAGAAGCGCAAGGGCTCGCCGTTTTGGGCAAGCACGTAAAGCACTCCAACCGACCATTTCCCGGCGATCTGCTCCATGAGCTCACGTCCCAGGTCTTCCTGCGCCTCCGTCAGACCCTCACACAGGTCGTCGCAAAGGTCTCCGATCTCTTTGGGCCCGACCGTCGTTTTGGTTTCCATAAGGTGCGTATAGATCTTTTTGGTGCCTTCTTCCAATTCCGATTGAGGCTGCGTAACTGAGCCTCAGCATTGGCTACTTTCCGAGCCAAGAGGATAGGAGCACCGGGAATGGCCGGATGGACCACAAAGGATATTCCGCCGCAAGCAGGCCGGCTCGCCGTCGTGACAGGCACCGGCGGCCTCGGGTTTAAGACCGCGCTGGCGCTTGCCGCGGCAGGCGCCGATGTCGTGCTCGCAGGCCGTAATGAGGCAAAAGGCGAAGACTCCGTTGCGCAAATCAAAGCCGCGCATCCAGGGGCCAAGATCGCTTTCGAAAAGCTCGATCTTGCCGATCTCGCGAGCATCGCCGCTTTCGGCGCGACATTTAACGCGGCGCATTCCTCACTCGATCTCCTCATCAACAATGCCGGCGTCATGACGCCGCCGAAACGGCTTGAGACCAAGGATGGATTCGAGCTGCAATTCGGCACCAATCATCTCGGTCATTTCGCTTTGA